>JBEPVU010000047.1:0-9946 GCA_041690855.1 Gammaproteobacteria bacterium
AAACTATTAAGATCAGTTGCACTTCGGTTTAAAAAATATCCTGGCAAGATTCAATATGACTTAAATGAATTACAAGATAAATTGGAAATTGCATGATTATTAGGAGTATCTTGATTAGAAAATTCGGTAAAATACTTTATTGATATTTTTTTGGCTTGATTTAAAGACTATATTTTAAATAAGTTTTTATTCCTTAGTTACTGAGACTAGGGCTATAATAATAGCTGATTTATACATAAAAAAATAAATTTATAAGGATTATTGGTATGGAGAAACTAAAAGAAATTTTTGATCAGTTAGACAGGATCGCTGATTTGTTTCCTTGTCATGTTTACTGGCTTGATAGAAATAACATCTATCAAGGATGCAATGAATTACAAGCAAAAACGCTGGGATTAAATTCTAAAAAAGAGATAATAGGTAAGAGTAATTATAATCTTTTTAATCCTAAAAATCTTGCTTTGGCAAGCTTATTTGATAAAAATAATCTAAAAGTAATAGAGTCAGGCGATATTTTAATTGTTGAAGAACCTGTGTTTATAGATAAAAATATACAGAAAATTTTCTTATCATATAAAATTCCTTTGCGAGATGATGACGGTTCTGTTGTTGGTTTATTAGGGATTTCGTTTGATATTAATGAGCGAAAGATAGCAGAAAACAAATTGCTTGCTGAAAAAGAATTTGCGGAATTGACTTTGGAGCATATTATTGCACATATGCCAAACCATGTTTATTGGAAAAATATAGATGGCATTTACTTAGGTTGCAATGATAAACAAGCAAAAAGCTTGGGTCTGAAAAGTGGAAGATATGTTATTGGAAAAACTGATTTTGATTTGCCTTGGAAACAGGAGGATGCAGAAGCTTTTAGAGAAAATGACCTGGAAGTTATTAAAACCGGCAAAGTTATTACACGAGAAGAAAAAGCTATTGTTGATAATAAAGATGCCATTGTATTAAGTCAAAAAGTACCGCTTAAAGATAACAGAGAGCATATTATAGGTGTGCTAGGTATTTCAGTTGACATCACCGAACTCAAACAATACCAAGAAAAACTAAAGCAAGCCAATCAATCTAAATCTGATTTTTTACGTATTATTTCCCATGAATTGACTGCGCCGGTAAGTAATATTATTAATTCTCTAGACATTATTAAACAGCAGATTGAAATCGATGGTTTTAGTAAAGAAACTATTATCGATTATTTAGAGTTGGCAAAGCAGGAAGCAGAATTGATTAAACCTAAGCTCAATGATGTGATTAATTATATCAATTTTGATGAAGATAATGTTGTTAGCCGTAAAGCAGGTTGTAATCTGGCGGAATTGATTTTGCAAGTGATTGAAAAGAATAGCGCTAAAAAATCAAACGATGTCCAGATTAAATATAAGGCGGATAAAAAATTATCGGCAAGAATTATTCTTGATACAGAACATTTGTATATTGTTCTTAATATCATTCTTAGTAATGCAGTAAAATATACTCGCCAAGGTACTATTAATATCAGCTTGGAAAGGATAGTACAGCCACCAGATTCAGTCAAAATTACTGTTACTGATACCGGATCAGGCATTCATGCCGAACAATTAAAAGCAATTTTACGTGGTTTTCATGATAAAATTAATAACGAACTTTATAATCGTTACCAGAAACCTAGCGTGCGATTGCCCTACGCTAGATTATTAGTGCAGCATTTACTAAAGGGCGAGTTGATTATTGAAAGTAATTTAGGTGGCGGCACTTGTGTAAGTATTACTATTCCTTATGAGTACGCGCCATGTGATGCCTCGTCCACAAAATCCAGCCAGACAAAACCAGTTTCTTTTCGGGCTTTGCTGGTAGAAGATAATGACGTCAGTCGCCGTTTGGAAAGAGAAATGCTTAAAAATCTGAATTGTGTAGTTGAAGAAGCGGCTACAGGCAATGAAGCCCTTGCTAAAGCCTCTGAGCAATTATTTGATTTTATTTTTTTAGATATTACTTTACCCGATATGAATGGCATTCAGGTATTCGAGCGGTTATCGGAAACATTATGCGCGCAGACGCCTGTTATTGCGTTAACTTCTCATGCTACAGAAGAAGATATTGGTACCTTTACAGACAAAGGCATGTTGACGGTTATTGCAAAACCCGTAAGCTTTGAGGCATTAAAAGCTTTTTTTGATAGTTATGAAAAATCATTAGATGATTGAAATCGCTCCTATCCTCGACCTATAGCTTAATCTAATCAGAAATTGTTATCATCGTTATTTTCGCGAGTTTTAGCATCTTCCTGCAATATTTCAATCAGGCGTTGCATATCAGCCGGTATAGCGCTATGCCATTCTTGGTAGTTATTCGTTAACGGGTGTATTAAACCTAAACACTGCGCATGTAAAGCCTGATGTTTGAATTCACGCAGCGCTTGTTTTAAAGGTTCGCTGGCTTGTTTGGGTAGATGCAGGCGGCCGCCATAAGTAAAATCGCCGACAATAGGATGATTAATGGAAGCCATATGAACGCGGATTTGATGCGTCCGGCCGGTTTCCAGGTGTACTTTAATACGCGTGTGAGCCGGGAAGCGTTCCGCAATCCGATAATGCGTAACGGCGGGTTTGCCAAACGCTAATACCGCCATTTTCTGGCGCTGTAGCGGGTGCCGGCCAATGCAGGTATCAATCGTGCCGCCTGCAATTAACGTGCCGTTGACAATAGCCTGGTATTCCCGTTTAACCGTATGTGCCTGCAATTGTTTAACGAGATGCGTATGCGCATTCAACGTTTTTGCGACCACTAATAAGCCAGAGGTGTTTTTATCCAGACGATGCACAATGCCTGCGCGGGGAATCTGTGCGAGTGTTGGCTGATGGTTTAATAAAGCATTGACTAAGGTGTTATCAGGATTGCCAGCGGCTGGATGTACAACCAGCCCAATTGGTTTATTGATCACGAGTAATGCTTCGTCTTCATAAACAATATCTAAGGGGATGGCCTGGGCTGTCCAGTTTTCCTGGTTGGTTAATACAGCATTAATCACAATCGATTCGCCGCCTGCTATGCGAACTTTAGAGAGCATGCTCTGGCCATTGACTTTCACCATCCCTGCTTTAATCCACATTTGCAGGCGTGCGCGGGAATAATCGGGAAACAAGATGGCCAATGTCTGGTCTAAACGATGCCCTGCCAGCGAGAATGGCACTATTGCTACTAAATTAATCATCTGGTCTGTGCTTTTTGTCATAGTATCGTTATAATGTGCGGGCAAATTCGCCGACAGGTGCGTTAAGCCTGGGGCAGTTGCTAGTATATTTTGTTAAATGGAGGATAGACAATATGAATATTTCCTGCAACATCGGGAATAACGAACGCATTGCCCGTATTATCATTGGCGCTGTTTTATTAATTGCGGCGATATTGGGTCTGGGAAAGATTTTTATGTTTTTAGTCGCTGTTATTTTAATAGCGGAAGGATTTCTCGGCTGGTGCGGTGTGCCGATTTTAGTCGAAAAATTTAAGTTGCAGAATTTGTTTAAGGATAAACAACAACCTTAATTTTAAAGTTGTCATCCTGAGGAGATTAGCAACGCAGGATCTCCCTGGGATGACGCTATGAAACACTATTCATGAAAATAAAGTAAAAGCTAAATAATGTTAAAGCAAATCAAGTATTTTAAATCCGTTAAATTAATGATTGCCGTCGGACTATTAAGTGCGTTAGCGGCCTGTTCTTCTACCACTGATCCGGCAGAAAAATTTAAAAATTTGTCGGCGGAACAAATTTATCAAGGTGGAGAAGTAGCATTGGCGAAAGGCCATGAAAGTGAGGCTATTCAACATTTTGAAGGCTTAGATGCTTTATATCCTTTTAGCGTTAATTCCGAGCAGGCGCAGTTGGATCTGATGTATGCCTACTATAAATCAGGCGACAATGCTTCAGCGGCTGCCGCTGCCGAACGTTTTATCCGCTTCTATCCACGTAGTGCGCATGTGGATTATGCGTATTATGTTAAAGGGTTAGCGAATTTTGATCAGGATCGTGGCTGGTTCCAGCGTTATCTGCCTACCGATCTTTCCCAGCGTGATCCTGGCACGTCACGCCAGGCATTTGATGATTTCAGCACTTTATTACGGTTGTTCCCCACGAGTGTATACGCACCAGATGCACGCCAGCGCATGATTTATTTACGTAATTTATTTGCAGCCCATGAATTGCATATCGCCCAATATTACTATAAACGCGCGGCTTATGTGGCCGCCGCCAATCGGGCTAATTTTGTAGTGCAGCATTATGATGGTACCCCTCAGGTGGAGGAAGCTTTAGGGGTCATGGTGCGCTCTTACCGTAAGCTAGGCTTACAAACCCCTGCTCAGCAAGCCCTGGCGGTATTGCAGCTAAACTATCCCCATGGCAAGGTATTGCAAAAACTGTAAGGACGGGATGCCCTTAAAAACAGTGTTATTCCTTGCCAAGCCCGAGAATTCGACCTATATATTAAGATATAAGCAAAAATTCTTGCAACTTGCAGAGGACGCAGGTTGTTAACAGGCTGGAAGGATGTGGATGTGCCAGCATAATAGTAGAAGACTACTATGAAAAATCGCGCCATGCGTACGCTGAGTTTAATAGCAGGTGGGTTACTCAGTTACACTAGTTTTATCAGCCCGCTTTATGCGAATCCGCAAGACGCCACTGTCATTAACGGTGCAGTCAGCATTAGCCAGCCAGACGCTAAAACTGTTCAAATTCAACAAACCAGTGATAAAGCCATTGTGAACTGGCAGAGTTTTAATATTGCCGCTGGCGAGCATACGCAATTTATTCAACCTGGCAGCAATTCTATTATTCTGAACCGTGTGGTAGGTGCTGATCCCAGTAAAATATTCGGACAATTAAGCGCCAATGGAAAAGTTGTTTTAGTCAATCCAGCAGGTATTTATTTTGGCGCTGGTGCGCACGTTAATGTCGCCAGCCTGGTAGCCACCACCGCGGATATTAAAAATGAAGATTTTTTAGCCGGTAATTATCATTTTATTCAAGCGTCTGATAAAGCAACCAGTGTGATTAATGCCGGTGAAATACAGGCTGCTGAAGGATTAGTAGCGCTTGTGGCGCCCGCTGTTGCTAATAGTGGTGTCATCCAGGCTAATTTAGGCAAAGTGGTATTAGCGTCTGGTAATGAATACACCGTTGATCTGCAGGGCGATCAAGTGATTAATTTTGTGGTCAGCAATAAAGTAACCAAGGCAGCCCTTGATCAAGAGGGCAAAACGATGCAAGACGCTGTATCCAACACAGGCACGATCATTGCGGACGGCGGCACTGTTTTAATGACAGCGCATGTAGCGCAAGACGTGGTACAGAATGTCATTAATATGGAAGGGGTAATACAGGCTAATTCAGTAGCACAACATAATGGCGAAATTATTTTATCGGGTGGTGAAGCAGGCTTAGTGCGCGTCGCGGGTAAAATAGACGCTTCCAGCCATACGGCCGGTCAGAAAGGCGGTAACGTTAAAATAACCGGCCAGGCCATTCTATTAGACAGTGGCGCAGATATTAATGCGTCCGGTAATGCAGGCGGCGGTGAAGTGTTAGTAGGGGGCGATTATCAAGGGACAGGCGATCTACCGCACGCCCAATGGTTGTATATGCATAAAGACGCTGCCATCACAGCCGATGCCTTGGAAACAGGCGATGGCGGTAAAGTGGTTCTCTGGTCGGATGGCGCGACCGGCTTTTTCGGTAATATTTCAGCCAGGGGCAGCCAGACAGGCAATGGCGGTTTTGTGGAAACGTCCGGTCATTGGGTCGTATTGCAGGGTAAAGTAGACGCTAGCGCACTCAGTGGTCAGAAAGGCACATGGTTGATAGACCCAAGAAATGTCACGATTGACGCGGGCGATGGACTTGCGGCTATGGATTCTGAACCTTTTGACGGCGGGACACGTTATTTTCCTTCAGGCCCGGGAACCTCTGCTATTGGCGCCGATCTCATTACAACAGAATTAAATAGCAATAATAATGTTTACATTATTACCCAGGAAAGCCCTGCGGATGGTGGAATGGATCCGGGCGATATTAATGTCACCAGCGATATTATTGCTAATCAGGCAACGACTGCTACCCTTTTTCTAAATGCGCAACATGATATTACTATTTCCAGCGGCGTTAATATTACGATTAGCGGCAGTGGTGGACTCAATCTACAAGCGGCTAACGATATTACGGTAAACGGTAATCTTAATAACACCGTACTCACCGCAAATGCTACTCATAATGTTGCTATTAATACCAATACTCTTCAGGGTACAGTTACGGCCGGCGGCAATGCCTCTTTATTTGCCATTAATGGCATGATTGTTTCAGTAAACATCACTGGTGGATTAAGTGTCGGCGGTAACAATGGCGGCACAATAACAGGCTTTATCAGGGGCGCTGGGCCAAGCAATGCACAATTATCTGCCAATAATACAAGTTTACTCGCTAACGCACAGGGCAGTTTTACGGTGAATGGCATAGAAATTAATAATGGCGGATATAATATTGCTGCTCTAATTCCCACAAATAATAATGAAGACGATACCTTGAATTTAAATACCAATACATTAACCAATGACGCTATGAATTCACTGATAGAAATTAATGATGACGCCATCCTGGTTTTAGCCGCGAAAGGTATCTGCGCGTAAATTTTCGCTTACCGTTACCGGCTTGATAAAAATTAAACTGATTAATGCAATGATTAAACAAACGGGCAGAATTAAAAATGCGTGTTGAAAATTCTGCGTATTAAACGGAATACTATTCGCTACTGAATTAGCAGACCCACTACCCTTTAAAAAATAACCTATTAATGGCTGTAATACCGGCGCGCCGATAGCAATCGACATCATATTAGTAAAACCCATGGCGGTTGCGCGTGATTCAGGCGCTGTTATTTCCCGCACCATCGCAAAGGAAATAATATAACTACTGATACAGCAGCCAAATAAAAATAATAAAATTAATAATAAAATGAATGTTAAATGTGGACAATAAAGGGTGATACTCAGCACAATCAGCGCAGCTACCGTGCAGCCGAGCATTAATTTCCGGCGCACATGAATAAAAGTATCCGCCAGCCAACCAATAATGGGTGTTGCAAGGGCGATACCGAGAAATACCATCGAGCTGGCGCTGGCGGCTAATCCTAAAGAAAGATGATATTGCGTTTGTAAAAATAACACCGACCAGAGTCCCGTAAAACCAATCGCAACACCCCATACCATAGCGACAAAAATACCGTGTAGCCAGATTTGCGGCGAACGGACGAGGGCTTTTAGTTTTACAAAAGCATTATCCGTTGTTGCTGGCGGGGTATGTGATGAATAGGGTTTGTCGCGTACCATCAGGCCAATAACCACAGTAATAATAAGTGCGGCAATAAAACATCCCAGCATTGTTTGCCGCCAGCCAATGCTGGCGACCCAGTACGCTAAATAAGCTTGTCCGGTAATGCCGCCTGCCATGCCAATGGTATCGGTAAGGCCGATAATCAGTGCAAAACGATTATTCGGAAACCAATGTGCCGCTAAGCCAAACGCAGCCGCAATCACCGGCGCGGAACCTATGCCCATTAAAATACGGCTAAATTCTGCTTGATAAAAATCAGTGGCGTGTCCGAACAACCAGCAGGCAATAGCACATAAAATAATGCCCACTGATAATACTACCCGAGCGCCGAATTTATCGACCAGCATCCCGCTGGGCAGTTGCAACGTAAGATAACTATAAAAATAACTGGAAGATAAAATTCCTACCTGCAAAGGATCAATGTGAAAATCCCGCATAAACGCAGGAACCATTACGCTGGTTGAAGTTTGTAATAAAAATTGAAAGAAGACAAAAGTCGTTGCGGCTAACCAGATAAACCAGGGCTGGAATTTGTTAGGCATGGTCGTTCTCTTAAAAATCCGTAAATTTTACGGATAGTTTATTTAATTATTCTTTTTTAAAATCTATTTTATCGATGTTCAACAATAATAGCTTTTCTATCAAAGCGGATTTATTTGAACAGTTTAATTTATCTTTTAGATGATTAATATGTGTTTCAACCGTACGTGGCGAAATAAACAATAGCGCAGCGATCTCACGTGCTGTTTTACCTTGCATGATCAGGCGGGCGCAGCCTAATTCGCGGTTGGATAAACGCACATCGGGTTGCACATAAATAGTATTTATTTTTATGTCGCGCAAAAAAGCTTGTTGTTGGTTGTTGGCGGGGTGAGGAATACCTTGTTCAAGTGAATGGTTCTGGCGATATTTATTAGGAATAATAATTTTCTGCTGTGATAATTGCGTGAGTAAAGAATTGGCTTTCTCTTTAAAATAAAGGGTAAATTGTTCAAATAAATCGAGATTGTTGAGATAAGTATTTAGCAAGTGTGAATTATTAACTTGAGTGCCAAAAAAATAAAACTCACAACCATCGGCGGCTTTTTTAATTCGGGTAAAACCATGCGCAATATTGAATTTACAGGCAGCTGCCAGAATAGGTTGATGATGCGTGAGATAGTTCCAGACCACATGGCCTGATTGATAATGTTGTGGATGTTTTTCAAAGCCACTGATTTTAAATAGATTTTGCGAATAGTAATGTTCAATCCAGGCAGGTTGGTTTGATAAGCGTATTTCTGAGCCATCATTAAAATTTTTATGATAAACCATACTGACAACATCAAAATGCTGTTTGAGCGGCTGGCAGATGTTATCAATATCCGGCGCAAGCGCCAGATGGGTTTTGATTTGAGGACTTAACATAAATAAAATTGTGCAAAAATTTACCATATTCTATCAAAAAAATGAGGTAATGACTATGAAGATGAGATATTTGGGAGCAGAACAATATTTGCAGGAAAATATTCAGGCGCTGCACATTAAATTCAACCAGGAAGAATTAAAATACTTAGATCAGCTGGCGAATAAAATTCAGGGTGAACAGTATCCGGATCATTTGCAATATGAGGTTTAAGAATGATAACAAAAACTACTTATACAAAAGCCTGTATAACCCTTGAATTAGCCCAGGATTTAATGACGGCGGCTACCACAAAAGCGCTAGAACTTAATAAATCCATGGTCATTGCTATTGTTGATGAAAGTGGACATTTAAAAGCTTTTCATCGTATGGATAGTGCGCCGCTGGTAAGCATTGAAGTGGCGCAGAATAAAGCTTATACAGCGGTCGCTAATGCCTGGGGACACGCTACGCATGAAATTTATGATTACATTAGCAAAAATCCAGCTACGTTAATCGGTATCCCGCATATCCCGCGCTACACTATTTTGGGTGGTGGTTTTCCTATTCGAATTGATAAACACATAATAGGCGGTATTGGAATCAGTGGCGGCAGCGCTGAGCAGGATATGATAGTTGCACGTGCTGCCTTAGCTATTCTCAAATAAAATTATTTAATTAACCGCTTCTTTACCTTGCTCGTCAACAAACGGCATATGGTGTCGTTTCAGCAGCCAGACAACCAGTGGCACAATAAATATTAGAATGGAGAAAATAATCTCTGCTAACGCTGATAAATGCACAATAGTTGCCCAAGTGCGTTCGTTGTCAGGAACGGTTTCAGGTTCAACAGTAAAAGGTGTTTTGTCTGTCATGGTATCAGGATCCAAAAGATCAGTCAGGGCTTGTTGTCAGCATTATAATTTTATTTAGAAAGAAATACTATTAATAAAAAATCATTTCTGCATCCTTATCCTTTCCAATTTTGAGATATATTTATTGATTGTATGCCTTTGTCTTTCTGACTATCACTTGCCAATAAATTCATCATAGCTAGCTCTTATCTGGCAAATGCTTTTTAGCGCTTCCGCACCACATAATTACCAAAAAAGCCATATTTTTGTAATATTTTTCTCTGTACATGACAAAAAATATTAGTAAAGAGATAACTCGCTGATAAATAATAA
>JBEPVU010000048.1:0-9897 GCA_041690855.1 Gammaproteobacteria bacterium
GAGCTCCCTCACCCGCCGCTACGCGGCGACCTCTCCCGGGGGGAGAGGTGAAAACGGCTTGCGCTAGACTGATGTATAAACCTGGGCAAAAGCTCATTGATTGCTTACCGCAATACGCACCGATTACCTATCAGCATCTGCATCGTCTGGCTGATATACCAGAGTTTTTTGCAGTTAAAGCTATTATACAGTCTACCCACCTTCGGAAAGCTGACATTAATCTGATAGTGATTAACCGCTAAATCATGCTGATTTAAAGTTTGCGAAAATTGATGGGTTTTATCATCTTTGGAAACAAAATATAAAAAATTGGCATCCGCTGGATGTAACACGGCGCGTATCGCTTCGCCGCTGGGTAGCGCAATCGGTGTAGGCGGTAAGCCTTTGCGTGTGTAAGTATTATAAGGCGTATCTTGTTTCAAATTGGCTAGGGTTAATTTACCGGTATAGTTCTGCCCCAAGCCATAAACAACCGTAGAATCAATTTGCAAGCGCATGTTTTTTTGCAGACGTTTAATAATAACTGCTGCAATCAATGGTCTTTCTATTGCCGCTCGGGTTTCTTTTTCTACTAAAGAAGCGGCCGTTAAAGCCTGATAGGCACTGTTATAAGGCAATCCTGGGATGCGTTGTTGCCATGCCAGGCTTAGTTGGGTCATCATGGTTTCGTTCGCGCGCCGTAAAATAGTGACATCGGGTGTAGCGCTGGTAAAATAATACGTAGCGGGGAAAAATAAACCTTCCGGTTGTATCGGCGGCAAACCTATTTTTTGGGCAATTTGTACTGGCGTTAATTGCGTGATGGTGTGGACTAAATGGGGATCGGCATTAATAGCGTTTAGCAACTGCTGAAATGTCCAACCTTCAATTAGAGTAAATTTGTGATAATGCACATTGCCAGCCACAATCATTGCTAGTAACTGTTTTGGCGTTGTGCCAGGGGCCAATAAATATTCACCGGCTTTTAAGTTTTTTGTTGCGCCTTGCCAATGCGCTAGAAAAATTAAAAATGCGGGGTGCGGTAATATCCCTTGCTGATGTAAATCGTGCGTTAATGTGCGAATAGAAGCGCCTGATTTTAACACGTAATCTAACGGACGATCAGATTGCACCAAAGGCGTTACCAGAAAATTTTTATAAGCAGCAGCTAGACCAGCGAATGCGCTTACTAAAAATAACGCAATAATGGTAATCCCTAACCCGTATTTTTTTTGCATACCCTTACTTAAACACGGCCAAATAATAAAGATCCGTTGGTACCGCCAAAACCAAAGGAATTTGATAAAGTATAATTCACTTTCATCTGGCGTGCGGTGTGTGGCACAAAATCTAAATCGCAAGTTTCACTGGGATTGTCTAAATTAATGGTAGGCGGCACTACATTATCGCGTATGGCCAGAAGGCTGAAGATAGCTTCAATGGCACCCGCTGCGCCTAATAGATGTCCAGTCATAGATTTTGTTGAACTGACGGCTAATTTTTTTGTGTGGTCGGCAAAAGCGCGTTTAATAGCTAACGCTTCAAGTTCATCACCTGCAAGCGTTGAAGTCGCATGAGCATTTACATAATCGACTTGTTCAGGATTAATACCAGCGTCCCGCAACGTATTTTGCATCGCAACCATTGCGCCCGTGCCGGCTGGATCGGGCGACGTCATATGGTAAGCGTCTGCGCTCATACCAAAGCCTAATAATTCACCATAAATATGCGCGCCCCGTTTTTTTGCGTGTTCGTATTCTTCTAATACCAGCACACCTGCCCCATCACCTAATACAAATCCATCTCTATCCTTGTCCCACGGGCGGCTTGCGCGGGCAGGATCACTATTACGCGTAGATAAAGCGCGCATAGCAGCAAAACCTGCGATACCTAATGGCGAAATTGCCATTTCAGCGCCGCCAGCCACCATAACATCGGCATCACCATAAGCGATCATGCGAGCAGCCTGACCAATATTGTGCGTACCCGTTGTGCAGGCTGTCACGATGGCGATATTAGGGCCTTTTAAACCATAACGCATAGAAATATGACCAGACAACAAATTGATAATAGCCGCTGGCACAAAAAATGGCGTCACTTTACGAGGGCCATTTTCAACTAACACCTGATTCGTTTTTTCAATGATAGGTAAACCGCCAATACCGGAACCTACGGCAGTACCCATACGATGCGCATTTTGTTCAGTGACGGTAAAACCAGAATCTTTAATGGCCTGAATAGCAGCCGCCAGACCGTATTGGATAAAAACATCCATTTTGCGCGCATCTTTAACGGAAATACCATACGTTTCAGGATCAAAATTTTTGACGCACGCAGCAAACTGCGTACTAAAAGCAGATATGTCAAAAGTATTAATCGTAGCCATGCCACTTTTACCCGCTAAAATAGCGTCCCAGGTGTCTTTAACAGTTAATCCCAGGGGCGTTAGCATACCCAAGCCGGTAATTACTATGCGTCGTTTAGTCATATTAATTAAGCTTCCGCAGCGGCTTTGTTCTTTTTGATATATTCAATCGCCTGCTGAATGGTGCGGATTTTTTCGGCTTCGTCGTCTGGAATTTCCATATCAAATTCTTCTTCCAACGCCATGACTAATTCAACGGTATCTAAGGAATCAGCGCCTAAATCATCTACGAAAGAAGCTTCATTGCTGGCCTCTTCTTCCTTTACACCTAGTTGTTCAACTACGATTTTCTTTACGCGTGCTTCGATGTCTTCAGTGCTCATTATTGATTCCTCTAAATAGTACATAATTAAAAAACTGGAACTAAAGAATCATTTCTAAAATTCCAGACCTGCCTAGTTTATTCATTTCAGCGATTAACGCAACCCCCTAACCCATGAACATGCCGCCATTTACATGCAATGTCTGTCCAGTAATATAACTGGCTTGTGGCGTTGCCAGAAAAGCAACAGCATGCGCAATATCAGCGGGTTGTCCTAAACGATTACAAGGTATTTTACTAAATAATCCTTGCTTTTGCTCGTCATTTAAAATACCAGTCATGTCGGTTTCAATATAACCTGGCGCTACTACATTGACTGTAATATTGCGGGAAGCAATTTCCTGCGCCAACGCTTTAGTAAATCCTATTAAACCTGCTTTAGCCGCCGCATAATTAACCTGGCCTGGATTACCTGTGGAACCCACTATCGAACTTATATTAATAATACGACCAAAACGCGCCTTTAGCATATCTTTTACACAGCGCTTAGTAAGATGAAAAATAGCCGTTAAATCAGTATTGATAACGGCGTCCCACTCTTCTTCTTTCATCCGCAGAAAAAGATTATCGCGGGTAATGCCGGCATTATTGACCAAAATAGCAGGCGTTCCTATTTGATTTTTAATGGCCATTAAACATTCATCCACCTGGGCAATATCAGTGACATTTAAAACAAAACCCTGGCCTTTTAATCCGGCCTGTTGAAACCATGCGGTGATTTTTTCCGCACCTTCCAGCGTTGTAGCAGTACCTGCCACGTGTGCGCCTTGTTTAGCCAATTCCAGCGCAATGCCCTGGCCTATACCGCGGCTTGCACCTGTCACTAAAGCGATTTGATTTTGTAAAGTTTGCATAGGAAGTTCCTTTTAATTGGCTGCCGTTGTTGTTAACGCTGAAGCTAACGTAGCAGCATCGTTAATTGAAAGTGTGGTTAAATTATTATCAATACGTTTATTTAAGCCTGCTAATATTTTACCAGGGCCACACTCAATAAATAATTCACTATTCTGTTTTGCTATCCATTGTATTATTTCAACCCAGCGCACAGGATGATATAACTGACGTACTAAAGCCGCTTTTATCGCCGCAGGCTCTGTGTTGATAGTCACATCCACATTATTGATAACAGGAATAGCCGGTGTTTGCAGCGTTATTTGATCTAACTGCATTTTTAAGCGCTCTGCCGCGGGTTTCATTAATGCGCAATGGGAAGGTGCGCTGACCGGCAATTTCATCGCCAGTTTTGCACCGGCCTGTTGCGCTAACACTAACGCCCGCTCAACCGCCGTTGCCTGACCCGCAATGACCACCTGACCAATGGCATTATAATTAACCGCTGCGATAACGTCGCCTTGCGCCGCAACCAGGCAAATATCTTCTACCTGCTTATTTTCTAAACCTACAATGGCCGCCATAGCACCCTCACCTGCCGGCACGGCTTCTTGCATAAAGCGGCCACGTTCCGCCACTAATTTTACCGCCGTTGCCAATTCCAAAGCGCCTGCACATACTAAGGCAGAATACTCCCCCAGACTATGCCCCGCTAATAAAACCGGCTTAACACCACCCTGCGCCAGCCAGACCTGCCAGACAGCCACACTCGCCGTTAATAAAGCAGGTTGCGTATACATCGTTTGATTTAATTTTTCCGCAGGGCCTTCCTGCGTCAATTGCCACACATCATAACCCAACGCAGCCGATGCTATATCAAACACCTCCCGCACCAGAGGAAAACTTTCCCCCAGATTTTTTAACATGCCCACAGCTTGCGATCCCTGCCCGGGAAATATAAAAGCGATTTTTTTCGTCATTTTTGATCCCTTAAGAAATTTATTTTATTTTTCACCTCTCCCCCCGGGAGAGGTCGCCGCAAAGCGGCGGGTGAGGGAGCTCTATCAGCATGAAATTCATTTTTTAATCCCCCTCACCCGCCCAGGCTGCGCCTGGTCGGCCTCTCCCGCTGGAGAGGCGAAAATACTAATCAATACTTAATCAACGCCGACCCCCAAGCCAAACCACCACCAAAGCTCTCCATTAAAATAGTCTGTCCACGTTTAATTCGACCATCACGTACACCTTGATCAAGCGCTAAGGGTACAGAGGCAGCAGAGGTATTACCGTGCTCTGCTACGGTTAAAATTACTTGATCCATCGACATATTTAATTTTTTTGCCATAGCTTGAATAATACGCAAATTCGCTTGATGTGGCACTAACCAGTCAATCGCCGAAGGCTCCAAATTATTAGCCGCTAATGTTTCCTGCAACACTTCACTTAATTTATTCACGGCAATTTTAAATACTTCTTTACCCTGCATTTTTACTAGCGGCACTTCACCTTTAATTAAACCACTATCGGTATATAATAAATCTTTATATTGACCGGCTGCATGTAAATGCGTTGATAAAATACCCGGTTCATCACTGGCGCTTAATACTACAGCGCCTGCACCGTCACCGAATAAAATGCAGGTAGTGCGATCAGTCCAATCCGTTATCCGCGACATAATTTCTGCGCCAATCACCAACGCACATTTAACAGCGCCTGATTTAATATATTGATCAGCGATACTGAGCGCATAATTAAACCCCGCACAAGCCGCCAGAATATCAAACGCAGGAAAATAAGTGACGCCCAATTGCTCCTGCACCAGACAGGCTGTACTGGGCAATAATTTATCGGGCGTTGAAGTCGCTATAATAATTAATCCAAGCTGTTCCGCGGATATATCCGCCGCCGCCAACGCACGTTTTGCCGCCTGCGTTGACATAAAAACACCTGTTTCATGTTCACTGGCAATGTGGCGCGCACTAATGCCCGTGCGCTCGACAATCCAACTATCACTGGTATCCACTATTTTTTCTAATTCGGCATTCGTTAATTTTTTTTCTGGTAAATAACTACCGGTACCAGCAATACGTGAATAATGCGTCATGCGAATTGACCTGTTATTTAATTGTTATAGTAGGCAATAATAAATTACCCACCTGATGATGAATACGTTCAGGAATATTTTGTTTGACTTCAATGATGGCTTCGCTAATAGCGTGCGCAAAGGCTAATTTGTTGGCACTGCCATGACTTTTAATAACAGTACCTTGCAAACCAATTAAACTGGCGCCATTGTAGCGTGCAGGATCGATTTGTTTGCCCATGCTTTTTAATACATGTAAAGCTGCTAAGCCTGATAAACGTGTAAACCAGTTACGCTGAAAAGCGCGTTTCATATAATGCACGGCTAATTTAACAGCGCCTTCCGTTACTTTTAAAGCAACATTGCCGACAAAACCATCGCACACCACAACATCGGCAACGCCTTTATAAATTTCATCGCCTTCAATATAACCAATATAATTAATAGCAGGATTTTCTAATAACAGTTGAGCGGCTTTTTTAACTTGTTCATTGCCTTTAATTTCTTCCGAGCCAATGTTAAGCAAACCCACGCGTGGATTAGGAATATTATCAACCGCAGAGGTTAATACGGATCCCATCACGGCAAATTGAAATAAGTGTTCGACTTCAGTATCGACATTCGCGCCTAAATCCAGCATACGCACCATTTTATCGCCGCTGGTGGTGGGCAATGAAGTGATAATGGCAGGACGATCGATACCCGGCAAAGTTTTTAAAACAAAACGAGCGGTCGCCATTAACGCGCCAGTATTGCCCGCGCTGACACAGGCTTTTGCGACGCCTTCTTTGACTAAATTAATGGCCACCCGCATGGAAGAATCTTTTTTATTGCGTAACGCGAGGGAGGGCGACTCATCCATGGCCACCACTTGAGAGGCATGCTGAATGCGTAAACGCGCATGTTCCTTAGTATGATGCTTAGCCAGCTCACTGGTTAAAATAGCCTTATCGCCCACAAGAATGAGATGCAAATCATCATCCTGAGTCAGGCTATAAAGCGCAGCAGGCACCACAACCACAGGGCCGTGATCGCCGCCCATAGCATCTAAAGCAATAGTAATGGCCGTCAAGGATTATTATCCTTCCATAGCATCTGTAGTGCCGGTATCAATAACTTTCTTGCCGCGATAATAACCGTCCGCGGTAATATGATGACGGAGATGGGTTTCACCACTGGTTTTATCAATGGATAATGTAGGATTGGTTAACGCATCATGTGCGCGGCGCATACCACGGCGTGAGCGTGATTTACGCGATTTCTGAACTGCCATATGTCGTTCCTCAAGGTGCTTTCAATGGGCTGCTATTATGCTGAGATCGGGGGTAAATTTCAACGAATTTTTTCAATTAAATACTCGTGCACATTACGCTCTGTAGAATTGAAGCTTAGTCCAATCAGATAAATTTCGTTTTTCTGGGTATAATACTTTTCTGCATAGCCCTTTTCCTTAATTTGCTGCAGGGCTTCCTGAGCAGATTTATCCACTTTTAATTCAAAAATGATTGCCCATGATTCCCCTTCCATCACTGCATCAATACGGCCACGGTTAGTGCGGACTTCTGCCCCCAGGCGCAATCCGACCAAGGTAAAAATGAAATAAAAAATGTTCTGGTAATATTTTTCGCCTTTCATATGCAGTTCATAAGGAATGCCTGCCAGGAAGCTTTTCAGTAAGGAGAAAAATTCCTCAAATGCACGCCGTTCTAATGCTTCTACCATACGCAGCACCCTATCATCCTGCTGAGGTTTACTAACTTTTGCAAACCGATTGAGTAACGCATCCATAAAAGCGCTTTCCACTTCCCAGTTAGGATAACCCAGTGTGTAGTAGTTGTGGTGGGCATGATAAGATTTAATAGTTAAATAACCCGTCTGGTATAACAATGGCAATACTTCCAGATGTTCAACTTCATAAGTAGAAAAAGCTGATTCATTCAATTTAAAACGTTCAATTTCCTGAACATCAAATGCTTTTTGTTCAATCAAGTTAATTAAAAACGTAGGGGTGCCTGTGGTAAACCAGTGAGAGGCAAAGCGTTGGTGCTCAAATAATAATAAAGTAGAGAAAGGATTATAAACCTGCACATCCGCTTCTGAAAATTGATAACCGTTATACCAGCGCTTGATTTTATTTAATATAGCCGCCTCAGAAACCTTTTCTTTTTGCGCCAATTCATGAATCCAGGTAGCAAATGAATGCCGAAGTTCTGCGGGCGTATAACCGAGAAGTCCTGCATAACGGGTTGACAAGCTGATATCATTTAAATTGTTTAACCCTGAAAAAACAGAAACTTTGGAAAATTTACTCACGCCGGTTAAAAGTACAAAGCGAATATTAGCATCCTGCGATTTAAGAATGCCATAAAAATGCTTCAAGATTTCCCGGTTTTGTATAGCAACTTCAGGGTTATGAATTTGATCAATCAGGGGTTTATCATATTCATCAATTAATACTACTACTTTCTGGTTTTTTTTAGCAAAAAACTCAATTAAATTATTGAGCAATTCAGCCGGCGGAAGTGATGTATCAATTTTATAGTGATAACGCTCGGCAATTATTCCAATAAATCTCTGCAAAGATTGTTTAAATACTTCGGGAGTTTCATTCGTTACAGCAGACATATCCAGCCAGATAACAGGAAATTCATCCCATACGTAATCACTGCTTTCAATCCAGAGATTTTTAAAAAGATGCTTTTTGCCTTGGAAAAGGGCATCCAATGTCGATATTAATAAAGATTTACCAAAACGGCGCGGGCGAGATAAAAAATAAACACGTCCCTGAGTGACTAACTGGTAAAGCCATTGCGTTTTATCAATATACACATAGTCGCTGTTCCGTAATACTTCAAAATTCTGCACGCCAATAGGAAGCTTTTGGGACATCTAAATCATTCCTCACTCTTTAAGTAATTTTTTAAATCATCCTCTAATTCAGCCGTTACGGTAATCAGCGTGTCATTTAGCGTGAAGCTCACCCGGCTAGCATGTAAAAACAAACGCTTGCAGCCTTTTAGACGCATTTGTTTATTAAAATCTTTATCGCCATATTTGTCATCCCCTGCTATAGGGTAACCGGCATGGGTGGTATGCACTCTGATTTGATGCGTTCTGCCGGTTAACAGTTTAACTTCTAATAAGGTAGCATTGCTCAGGCGCTGGCTAATTTTAAATTCTGTTAAGGCTTCTTTACCTTGAGCATCCACGGTCACGATGCGTTCACCGGAACGTAGCTCATTCTTTAATAAAGGCGCATCTACCAGGCGCAGGTGTTTTGGCCAATAGCCTTTGACTAAGGCTAAATAAATTTTTTCGACCTGGTTATTGCGTAATAATTCATGCAATGCCTTCAAGGCTCCCCGTTTTTTAGCCAGAATCAGACACCCTGAAGTATCTCTATCTAGCCGATGCACTAGCTCTAACCCACTATCCTGTGGCCGCATAGCGCGTAAAACTTCTATCAAGCCCAGACTGATACCACTGCCGCCATGCACCGCCAGGCCGGCAGGTTTGTTGATAATTAGTAAATCGCTATCTTCATAGAGAATTCGATCCTTTATTTGCTGTTGCAACGTTTCTGATGGCTTAGCGGCTGGCTTGCCAACGCTCTCACTAACCCGCACCGGCGGAACGCGGACATTATCGCCCAAGTTTAACCGATACTCCGGCTTAATCCGCTTTTTATTGACCCTCACCTCGCCTTTGCGCAAAATACGGTAAATAAAGCTTTTCGGGACGCCTTTTAAATGCGTGATCAGGAAATTATCGATACGCTGGCCTTCATGCCGAGCATCGATTTGCACCATTTTAACGGAAGGGGTTTCGGTCATAGTGATTCTTTCATAACGTTTTAAGTAATATTATTAATACTTTGCAGAATAGCACAGGATAAACACCAGCCAAAGTAATCAACACCTTGTCCTACCTGAAAATACTGTTATAATCAAGCGGTTGTTTATAAAAGTAGTCACATATCCTACTCTGTATCATCACATAACGATGCAATATATATAACAACAGGTCTGGCATTCCTGGATCCAACTGATCTGAATCTCGCCATTTAGCGCAGGCTTTAATATAGGCCTGTTTTTTTAACATACAGCCTTTATCGCTGAAATTTATTTTTGAATAAAACCGGGCTCTTAAGACTTACTGATGAAATAGCTGAGCCGATTGATTATTTTTTAACGAACGAACGAATTTCCTCCCCCTTTCAGGGGGAGGATTAAGGTGGGGGTAATTTAAACAACCCCC
>JBEPVU010000049.1:0-9829 GCA_041690855.1 Gammaproteobacteria bacterium
TGCTTTATTTTCAGTGTATATCCAAACTTGCTCTTTTGCTTGACTTAAAGTTTTATAAAAAACACGTTGATGACTTTGACGAGAATAACTATTTTGATAGGCAATAATATGGGTTGTATCAGTATGATGTTTTTGTAAAGAAGTAGTCGCATAACCGTAATCAAAATGACGATGTTGCTCACGGTTCAAATCTATTTGTATTCTTTTTTTATTATCGCGCTCGCAAATAAGCATATTATCTTTAACAGAACGAACAATTAAATCCTCTCCACTATGCACACCTAATGACTTTTCATTACGTCGATAAGTAATTTTATCACCTGCAGCAAATTCGCGTGTTTTAACCTCAAAAATTTCAATGCGATTTGCATTCCGTGAGATATTAGAAGGATTCCATTGAACAGTTTTTCTTTGCACATTTTCCATCACTAACTGATTTTGTCTAGAATGCACACCTTTAATTGTTAGATATTCGCCACGCGAAATACCTAAGGAGGGATAATGATCATTAAAGCGTATCATTTGTCCAACCTCATAAAATTGAACCGATGCAGTCTGCGCTGCACTTAAGTTCTTAGGCAGTAATACTGTTGTTACTATACTCCTTCCATGTATTTGTCCTTCATTTTTTAAGCTATCACGAATAGCGGTATTCATTTCATCACATTGCGCTTTTGTTGGCATGAGAATAAAAGTATTATGTCGTACATCTGAAGGTAGACCTACATAATGAGTGGCCATATGGCTAATACGTTCCACTTTATTTTCAATCGATATAATACGATGGCCTACTTTTTCAAAAGCGCTTACAATATTATTTTTCAGTGTATCGGCCAGTATCGATTTAATTTCTTGATTTTGTTTACGCAGATTTAGTGTTAAGGTGGCATGATGAACACCATTTTCCAACATTTGGGTAAAGGGTGTGCCTGTTTGAAAACCCAGCAGCGTTTTTCTATCGCCTAAGGGAATTAAATATTGGTCCGTTTTTTCTGCAATTGAAATTAGACTCAATAGTTGTTTTGCTGAAAGCATAGTTGCATTATCAACAAAAATAATACCTTTTTGTGGCATTAATTTTTTTGCATCCATTACACGTTCTTGCATTTTAATAAACCCAGAGACGGTATTAAATTCATTTTTATCAAATAATTGTTTAACCCATTCAACTAATGTTTTAGGAAATGGCCGTAATTGCGATTGAATATCAAAATTGGCCGCTGTACTGGTTGTGAGTATAATGGCTTTATAACCATTGAGTTTAGCCAGCTCCATCATGGGTTTTAATAATGTTGTTTTACCCGAACCTGTTGGGCCTTCAAGTGCATTAATTCGATACTCACTGGAAAATAGGCTCCGAACGGCATGCTTTTGTTCACTATTTAATTCTTCTTGGTGCGATAAGTAAGCGTCAATTTTAAAAAGCGGTGCGATAGGTTGTGCTGAAGGATTTTTTTTCGGCAATGCCTGCAAAATAAATTTTTCGTTTTCCAAAGAAATTTTTGTCATAAAACATGTTTCATTGCTTGTGTGTTCAAGTGCAATTAGATCGCCATGTCTTTGCAAAGACTTCATTGTTTGCAATACATCACTGACTGTAACTTGCTCACCTAGGGCATATTGCATAGCCACATTAACGAGCTGAATTTCTTTAATGATAATATGAGTTTCAGATAAGTGAGCCATTGCATATTGCAAAGCACGATTAGCTGCAGCCATATTAGTTAACCCAGTAGAAGCAGACTGTTCAATTGTTTTTGCTTGTGTAATAACGACTTGTGCTTCTTCATACGCATTAATTCCGCTGGATTCACTGCGATTTTTCCAGACTTCATCGAGCGTTGCTCGATTAATATTATCTTTTGCTTTTCGTGTTTTCAGGGTTGCAACGGCAGCGGCTTTTGCGCTTGAAAGCCCATGTGATTGCATATAACTGTCAATTTGCTGGCTACGTTGTGAATACGTTTTAATTGTTTCTGAGGAAATGCCTTCAATTTCAAAAAAATTATCTTTCCCTGTTTTTAGAATGGAATAACCCAGCTGCTTCATTTCATAAGCTAATTCTGCTCTGAAGATAGAACCAAAATGAAGTTTATGATGCCGTACTCGTTCTAAGAAACCATTAATTTCCCCTTGCACCTCTGCACCATATTTTCCTGATTGAGAGGCAAGCGAGCGCCACTGGCCATCATCACGCTGAGTCATATTCATCACCACACAATGCACATGCAACTGCGGATCGGCTTCGCGAGAAATATCATGTAAAAATTTTGCAACCACTAAATTTTTAGTATTCTCATAGGTGGTTACACCTTCTTTAGTAACGCGGGCTTGTGTACATGTGCGTTCAACCATTTTAAGGGTTTTATCAGTTGCCCGCTGTACAGCTAAGAGAATACGTTCATCGCCACCAATCATGGCCAGCACGGAGACAGATTTAGGCGCACTAAATGTTAAATCAAAACCAGGCCGATGTTGAATTTCATTTTCAACTTTCTTACCTAACTGTTGGCCATCAGGCAAAGTGCCTTTTAACAATTGCGTAAAATGAGCAGAATCAACGCTACCTTCTAATCCTAATAATTTCGCGCCGTTCCCCCACCACTCACTACGCTCTTGAGCAAGAGAATCTTTTTCTTGGTAATAATTATCATGGCCTAAAAAATAATGTTGCGCTTGATTTACATTGCCGACAACTTTGGTGGATAACATAAAATTTGCTGTCCTTTATGTCAGAAAATCATCTAGCGATGTTTGGGTACTTTCTTGTATTACTTCTTGCGAAACCTGTTTTTTTGTTTTTGGATTCTTAGTTTTAATTATATTTTCAGTAGCAGTGCTAGATTTAGGACTAGCATTTTTTGTTGTGGCTCTTACCGCTATTTCATCTGTTTCATCCGTTTGAGCTGTGTGCAATATTTTTGCTTTATTTTCAATTTGTTCAGCTATTGCCTGAACTTCATCTCTTAAATTATCTTGTTCAAATTGCCGCAATAGAATAGGTACATTTTTGGGTAACGGTTTTACATAATCGAATTGCAGTAAGCTAATAGGATAATGACCTGGTAAGCGTACATAACTACTGAGATTATCAAGTTGCATAATTTCAGACTGCGTAACAACCACTTTGCGTGTTTCTACTCGATTAACCGAAATACCATCACGCATAGTATTAGCACCGTAGGAGATGCCCTCACGTACTTCTTCAATGATACTTTCTCCTAAATTGCGGGATGACCAAGTGGCTACATCTGGATCAGGCTCACGAAACATAAAACGTGTATTGAGCAAGGAAGAGATTGCCTGCATACCGCGCTCACCATAAACTTCAGCCATTTCAGCATGACTCAATAATCCGAGGACAAAACAGCCACCAAATTTGCGCGCTTCTGCAAGGCCAGGCCGTAAAGAAGGAAGTTTATGTAACGTTGTGACTTCATCTAAAATCAGCCATATGCGACGTGAATCATTACGCTTCAAACTTAATAATTCATTAATGGCAATATCAAACCAGGCTGTAATTAAAGGCCTTACCGATTCATGTTTATTATCCATTGAACTGAAAAATAACCAGTCATGGCCAGCATCATTGTGTATCCACTCACGAATTGAAAAAGGATTATCATCTTCTTTGATAAAGGTTAAGCTTTTAAGGTAGGTTGCTAAAACAGATTTAATTGAGATAGCCGTTTTTTCAATTTTATCGGATGTTAATGACTCTGCTACCGTGTCTTTTAAAAGGGTTTTAAGCACATCTAAATCTGCGGTTAAAATATGCCGCAAGAGTGTTAAAATACGAGGATTTTTTTCATTACGCATTTGATACGCAGTTTCCGCAAAAATAGTGCGGGCCGCATTAACCCAAAAGGGATCCTGGGTTGATAAGGGCATGGGAATTTGTGCAACCGCATAATTTTCAAATTCTGCTTTATCACGGCATTCCTTCCAAAGGCTCCAACCGACGGTTCGTTCATCAAAGGGATTTAAAATTTTATCCGTAGAAGGTTCATAAAATTCTTCAACAAAATTGCAGCTTTTATCATAAAGCAGTACCCTATCGCCTCGACTGCGTATTTGATAAAGCAAGTCTCGAATACCCGTTGATTTACCAGAACCTGTCGAACCATGAAAAAGAAAGTGCTGCATTTCTGAATAAAGAGGCAGCGGTAATCGCTGCTTTCCCATCATTAAATCAGACAAAGCACCTTTACATCGCATTAATCTTTTGGCATCTTCAACACTTCCTAAATAATCACCTCGTAAATGTTTGGGCTTTGATTGGATATTACCTCGTCGTTGCAGCCACACGATGACACCCGCTACGGTTAATAAATAACCCATCAAACCGAACCAAAAACTATGGATTGCACTATCTGTCAAATCATCCAGTGCATCGCTGACAAAAGGCGCTGAAATCACTTGTGTTGAATAAACCTTATCAACTTTTCCATTCGTCATCATAAACTTTTGTTGATGGTGCCTATTATCAACCAATAAATAAAATTTTGCCCAGGCCCATTGCGTCCCGATATACCGGGAATAAGGTGTGGTTGATAATAAAAACCAAGCAAAAACCATTAAAAAGCCTACCGGCAAAGTCCACAATAGAACCTTATTCAAGACTTGATTAATCATCCGCAAATTATGCAGCAGTGTCTGGCCGCCGCGTGTCGTATTTTTTAAACTATCGGGTTTCATTGTAGTGGTCCTAAATGAGCTGTTTTTGGTTAAAATAGTGGGGTTTAAGCCACTTTTACGGGTAATCGTTAAAGGATTTTTCTGGTTAAATAATCTTTATTTCTGCTATAATAGGTTCATTCATACACTAAGGAACCTTGGCATGAACTCGAAAAATTCACAGGATCAAGCCGGTGCTAAACAAAAAAAGAAGGAAAAGCGTAGTTATCTTCTAAGCCTCAGTGCAGCTACCCTTTTCGTTGTCTTAGCGTTTACACTCAGTCCATTTTTTAGATCCAATAGTGTCGTTACATTTTTCACTGCATTTTTAATAGGTCTCAGCATTCTTTTTCTTTCCACATGGGTTTTATCTTTTTATCAGCGCAGTTCTTTGATGCCTCATCTTTCCCAAAATGATAAAGAACAATTTCAGCGTAATCGCTTAAAAAGCACTCTTATCATCGTGAGCTTCACCGCAGGTTTAACTTTTTTTTTAATTGGCTATAATTCACATTCTGGTACTGCTTCATTTCACTCATCTTTACCTGAGATGTTTATTTTCTCGCTAATTTTTAGTATGGCTTTATATTTTTATTTATCGTGGCTTTTAACTTTTACTCGATTTAAATCTTTATTAATTAATAACAAAAGCACTGCTAATAATTCACAATTGTCTAATTTTTCAGAAAATGAACAGTATGAATATGATTATGTTCCTGGTCCTTTAAGTCTGGATGCTCGCTGGAATTCATTAAGAGCAATAGACCCCTTTTATAAAACAACAGGACATATACCTAACACCCACCATTTAGAGCCATAAATTTTTATTTAAGGTTTTATGTCATGTTCATTGACATCTTTGATTGCTGATCTTTCTCCTGCTTTTATACTGCTCTGTGCAGCATTAATTTGCTTTTGGCTTTGATTTCGCAGCGTTTCTGTAGCGGTCTTTGCTGATTTATCGACAATACTTCCTTCACCTAGTCCTTTTTCATGCGCTTGAACTTCTACACTTGCGTGATTCGTTGCGTTGGCCTGATTAATTTGATTCGCTTGTGCTAGGGTGGCATTATTTTGCTGATTTGCCTGTTCTACACCTTCTGTATTTACCTGATGTGATTTACGCCAGTCATTTAGAAAGTCATTGGCATATTGCTGTGACAGTTGGTTTCCCATGCTTTGTGCATCCATTGGGTGATTAACTTCTGTACTTTCAATATCACGCAAATTACCGTGTGTTGCTTGTTGCATCTGTTCAAACAATACTTGGCCACCATTGGTATTAATCGAGTCGGAGTGTTCTTGCGCATACGTTGCAGCATCTCGATAAGACTGCGCTTGATTAAGACTACTTTGCATGTCATTGCGCACTTGAACGGATTGTTCGTAAGAACTACTAATACCATCAACCAAACGCTGACCTTCTTCGCTGCCCGTACGGTAATGTTGTTCTGAAACACCCCGTAAAGCAGTATCGACATTTTGGGAATAACTACTGTCATGTACAAAATTTTGTGCAGCGGAATAAAGGTCAGAAGCATTTTCACTGGAAGTGTGATCCCACGAACCTTTTATGCCTGCTGTTCCAGAAACGCTGGCTGAAGCGCCCGTAGCCAATTGGGCCGCCATACCCAGAATTTGTTTCGAGCTATTAATGCCAGCCGTTGCATGAGTATCTAAATAAGCACTACGTAGTAACTGAGAAGCTTCTCCGTAGCTAATTTGATGAGTACCAGCAAATTGCTCCGTTAGCCGTTTCACGTTACCCACTGCTTCTTGTGTACTACTACTTTGGCTTAAAGAGCTGTTTTCTCCACTGGCCGAGGTAAAACCCTGACTGTTTGCCAAATCGTAAAGTCCACGCAACGCGCTGGAAAGCGAGGTAGCATAAGAATGACCATAATTAATAGCAGCCGTTTCACTGACCTCTGCTTGACGCATTGCAGTTTCACGGACGGTATCACTGATATGAAAAGAAGTAGCTAAGCTTGATATAGCGGGTTGATTGTTCATGATAAGTGAACCATCTGGCGCCATACTTACCGAAGAACCGCCCGGCATTTGAGAGCTATACATGCCACTTGTAACACGGGCATTCGTATCAAAATGATTAGCAGAGGTATTAAAGGCTGAGTGGTTACTAAAATTGGTATTACCCAAACTGAAATTACCTGCAACCGCTTCTCCTGCCGCATTTGCGCCTGCACTTTGTGTAACACCTGCTATATATTGTGCGGCCTGAGTGAATACAGACATTAATCCTTTAACAATTCCGGCTGCGAGTAGCGGTACACTCAAAGATAAATAACCCGCCAGGCCTGCGACATCTGCATTAACTTGCGCAAGACCTGATTGTGTTGTCAGTGATAATCCAGTTGACCCATTGCCTAAATTCAAAGCACCTAAACTGTGTTTTTGTGCGTAAAAACTCATAAATAAATTTAAGATGGCATACAACGGCGCCCATAACTGAATCCACATGAGCGAAGCGATATAATTGTTGAAAATGGATTTTCCGAATGGAAATAAAATTAATAAAAAAACAAATATAAAAGAACCATACAATGTGGCTTCTAATACATTTTTCATAATGGGTAACCAATAAGCGGCCATATCACCAATGGTATAATTGGTTAAACGTTTCTGTTGTTGAGCTTTAGTAAATGCGTATGCTTCTAATGCGGCAGGTGCATTGGTAGAAGACCCCATTTGTAAAATACCGTTTTGCAGCGCATTGGCCATCATATTTTGCTGCATGATGTTAGCAGCTTGATCAGAAATATTGGCTAAAAAATTATAGCTGTCAGGTAAATAGGAAAGGAGTTGTGCTTTTGCATCATTAGCATCGGGAAATAATCGTGATCCGTAACGTGCAGCAGCATCTTGAATGGCATTTTGCCAATCTCTCGTTAACATTGTATATCCATCTTTACAGGTTACGATTTTAGTATTGCCAGGCTGATAATAAGCAAATGCACGTGCAGGTGAAGCATAATTGCCTATAAAGCTCCAAATCTGAGTAGCATTTAATAAATCACTCCACGAATATTTATTTAACAATAAATCATAAAAAACACATTGATGAACAAAACCTTGCATACTTTGCTGAAAATTGGGATCCGTTATTTGAAATTGAGTAGTGGCTAATACTAAGCGAGAAGCCATCACCATCCCTGTTTGTGCATATTTCATATCATCCGGCAAGCTAAAGGTTTTCTCCGTCAATGCCGTTAATCCCGATCCTATTGCTGTCGTTAAATTAGCAACTGCCGCTAATCCAAGTGGAACATTATCAACTGTATACGCTTTGCCAAGATTAACTTGATCTAAAATTTCAACCGTAACCTTAGGCATAAAAACAATATAGAAGGCAACGTAATACGTCATAAGCCATTTTGCTAAAGGCATTAAGCTACGTTCTACACTATAACGAATAATCGCCCAAGTGCCGGTTAAACAAATCGATAATTTAATTAAATAGCTATAACTTGAATCACTTAAAGCCGCTGCAATAGCATTAAA
The DNA here is from genome assembly GCA_041690855.1 of Gammaproteobacteria bacterium. Taxonomy (GTDB): domain Bacteria; phylum Pseudomonadota; class Gammaproteobacteria; order CAIUAS01; family CAIUAS01; genus CAIUAS01. Next base: position 8,200 of record JBEPVU010000049.1, read on the forward strand.
TAATTCACGATATAAATCACCATTACCATAAACCGCGATTGGAAGTTCAAGTGCCATCGTTATTGCCTCATCATATTCGACCATGACAGATTGCTATTAAGTTGCGCGGATAAGCTGCCGGCTAGCATCTGCTCTAGGGTTTGGGTTTGCTCAATTAATTGAGCTGCCATATTGACTTGCGCATAAGCGGATTTTTCAGCCTCGCGTACATTACTACGCGCTGAATCAACGCTTTTCATAAATTGATCCATCACAGCCTCAGGGAATTGCAAACTGGCACTGCTAGTCCTTACAACCGATAAACTTTCATCAAGATATTGGAATAAAATATCGGTCGCGATGACATCAGCATAATCTTGAATATCCAATACCGATTGACTGCCAGAAAAAGCCGCTTGCACATTCAACATTTTATAAACGGGTAATCGTGTGGCATTTAATAAACCAATTTCTTCAGGTGTTAATGGGGTATCCGAATAAATTTTGCTGACCATATCATTCAGCAAATTGGCTACTTGTGTTTCCAATGCTTGATCTTGCGATATTTGCACACTACTGACGGCAGGATTTAAACAACCCTCAACAGACGTATCATCACAACGATAAATTTGAGCAGAACCCCCCCGTAATAAGGCTTTTAATAAGGATTGATCATCGGCTAAAGACGATAGAACTTTATATTGCTGAGTGGAATTATCACTGTTACCGGGATTATTAATAATCACCGTACCTGACAGCGACATAAAAAATTCGGCCAGTTGTGGATCGCTTTGCAAAAAGTTATTTTGCATAAGTGCTGTCCAAGCAATGTTGCCATTTTTTAAGGCAAGATTTTTATAAGGGCCTGATGCATTGTTTAAAGTGGCCGCCATCTGGCCACCCGCACCACAGCCTTGGTGAGCGGCTGCATAATCGCCAAAGACGCCGCTATTCGTACCAATGTCCTGACACACCTGCTGCTGTGCTTCATGCGTTTTAGGCCAAACGGATCCCACCAGGCCTGCGGCCGTTTCACAGGAATTAATATTCATTTTATTGACATCGCTTGCCAGCGTATTCATGTATTTCATCGCATTGGCGATTTCTGGCGTGGCCGACTCTAAGGCTAAATTAAATGCATAACCTTTCGCATTATTGATAATATTTTGCATAGTATCGGTTAAGCTTTTTGAGTTAATAAACGAAAATCCGCCCGTATATAAATCAATGCCACCACACCCTGAACGAAATTGAGGCAAATCCACTTCGGCAATTTGCACATCGCGTACGCTATTACGCGCAAATAAACTGCCGCCTGTGTAGTAGCCTGCTTGTTGGCCTTGATAAACATTGGGTGAAGTAGCATTGGTTGAAAAACCTAAACCATTAAAGAAATTACCTAAATCTGAATTAATATCCGCACGCGTAGAAAAACTAAAAAAGCAACATGAAAGCATTATTAGAAGACGCCATGATTTTATTAACATTATGTGTCTCCTCTAAAGTGCGTGGCAATTTCTAAGAGGCGGGTACGCAATGCATCTTCTGTTGTTAATCCATAAGAAACAGGAACCGCTTGATGGGTATACGGATCGACTGTAAATAAAGCAGGTTCTACCGTGACATTAAATTTTGTAGCTTGCCCTTCATC
>JBEPVU010000050.1:0-9729 GCA_041690855.1 Gammaproteobacteria bacterium
ATCCTATAAGTAGAACCATCATGCAAAACCCAAATAATGCCTCATTGGATCAAGACCCTATCGAAACCCAGGAATGGCTGGAAGCCCTGGAGTCCGTTTTGCGTGAAGAGGGTAATGAACGCGCGCAATTTATCTTACGTCAGGTATTGGATTACGCCGCCCAGCAAGGCTTGCGTATAGGCGCTAGCCAGACCACCGCTTATGTGAACACCATTCCTCCCGCAGCCGAACCCGAATTCCCCGGCGATGAAGCCTTAGAAGAGCGCATTACCACCTTATTACGCTGGAACGCCATTGCCATGGTATTACGTGCCGGTAAAAAAGCGCCGGAATTAGGCGGCCATCTAGCCACCTATGCCAGTGCAGCTAGCATTTACGAAATAGGCTTCAATCACTTTTTTCATGCCGCTACTAAAGATCATGGCGGTGATTTGCTTTACATCCAGGGACATGCTTCCCCGGGCATTTACGCCCGCGCTTTTCTGGAAGGCCGTTTAAGCGAAGAACAGCTCGATAATTTCCGTCAGGAAGTAAACGGTAATGGCTTATCGTCTTATCCCCATCCCTGGCTAATGCCAGAATTCTGGCAGTTCCCCACGGTTTCGATGGGCTTAGGCCCTTTGCAGGCGATTTATCAGGCACGTTTTTTAAAATACCTGAATAATCGCGGCCTGGCCGATACGGCGCCGCGTAAAATCTGGGCGTTCTGCGGGGATGGCGAAATGGACGAACCTGAATCCTTAGGCGCTCTCACCGTGGCTGCCCGCGAAGGTTTAGATAACTTAATTTTCGTCATCAATTGTAATCTCCAGCGCCTCGATGGCCCCGTGCGCGGTAATAGTAAAATCATTCAAGAATTAGAAGGCATGTTTAACGGCGCGGGCTGGAATGTGATTAAAGTCGTCTGGGGACGCAACTGGGACCCGTTATTAGCCAAAGACACTTCCGGCTTATTACGCCAGCGGATGATGGAAACCGTCGATGGTGAACATCAGAATTATTCTGTCAAAGACGGCGCGTTTTTCCGCGAACATTTTTTTAATCAATATCCTGAATTAAAAGCGTTAGTCGAACATTTAAGCGATGATGAATTAAAATTATTAAAACGCGGCGGCCATGATCTGCATAAAGTGTATGCTGCTTATAACACCGCTGTTAAACATAAAGGCCAGCCAACCGTTATTTTAGTAAAAACCGTCAAGGGATATGGTTTAGGCCCCGTAGGCGAAGGGCAGAATATCACGCATCAATTAAAAAAATTAACCTTCGAGCAATTACAAGTGTATCGTGATCGCTTTAATTTACCCATTCCCGATGACAAGCTGGAAAAAATTCCTTTTTATAAACCGCCGGCCGATAGTCCTGAAATGCAATATCTGCAAGCACGCCGCAAAACATTAGGCGGTTATTTACCGGCACGCCGTCAACAAGCCACTGAAAAATTAACCATGCCCGCGCTAAGCGCGTTTGACGCTTTATTAAAATCCAGCGGCGATCGTGAAATTTCAACCACGATGGCTTTTGTGCGTATTTTAAATGTACTTGTTAAAGATAAAAATCTGGGACAACGCGTGGTGCCGATTGTGCCGGATGAATCACGTACCTTTGGTATGGAAGGTATGTTCCGCCAGTTAGGCATTTATTCCTGGCAGGGGCAGAAATATACGCCTATCGATGCCGATCAGGTGATGCCTTACCATGAAGATAAAAAAGGTCAGATTCTGCAGGAAGGCATTAACGAAGCAGGCGCGTTTTGCTCGTGGATGGCGGCGGGTACGTCTTATTCGACTAACAATGTCACGATGATTCCGTTTTATATTTATTACTCGATGTTTGGTTATCAACGTGTAGGCGATTTAGTCTGGGCGGCTGGCGATATGCAGGTGCGCGGCTTTTTATTAGGCGCTACTGCTGGACGTACCACGTTAGCCGGTGAAGGCTTGCAACACCAGGATGGCCACAATCATTTAATGTTTTCCTTTGTGCCAAATTGCGTAGCGTATGACCCCACTTATAGCTATGAATTAGCGGTCATTATGCAAAATGGTCTGCAGCGCATGTATGAAAAACAGGAAAGCGTGTTTTATTATATTTCTGTGATGAATGAAAATTATCATCATCCTGAAATGCCGGCAGGGGCGGAGGAAGGCATTATTAAAGGCATGTATTTATTAAAAGCCGCCGATCAAAAAGCGAAAATTAAAGTGCAATTATTAGGTTCCGGCACAATTCTGCGTGAAAGTTTAGCGGCGGCGGAATTATTGGAAAAAGATTTTGGCGTGAGTGCAGATGTGTGGAGTGTCACCAGTTTTAGCGAATTACGTAAAGAAGCGTTGGCGATTGAGCGCGATAATTTATTGCAGCCTGCTAAAAAACCACGCTTAAGCTATGTCACGCATTGCTTAAAAGATCAAAAAGGCCCGGTAATCGCCGCCAGTGATTATATTCGCTTACATGCCGATCAAATTCGTTCTTTTGTGCCGCAGCATTATGTTGTATTAGGAACCGATGGCTACGGCCGCAGCGATACACGCGAGCAATTGCGTCACTTTTTTGAAGTGAATAAATTTTATATCGCTGTTGCCGCGTTAAAAGCGCTGGCCGACACGGGTGAAGTTCCCGCCGCTAAAGTGGCCGAAGCGATTAAAAAATATAAAATTGATCCGGAAAAAGCCGATCCGGTGACGGTTTGAGTTATACTTCAAGCATTTCATTTATCTCCTCCCCCTTCAAGGGGGAGGATTAAGGTGGGGGTGATTTAAATTAAGCACTCGCTATTTAATCACCCCCATCCTAACCTTCCCCCTTGAAAGGGGAAGGAATAATGCGCTGCGTTCAGTATATTGAATATGAGCATTAAAAAACCAGGAGAATTCCTTTGGCAACTATAAAAGAAATTAAAGTCCCCGATCTCGGCAATGTCAGCCAGGCGGAGGTTATTGAAGTAGCGGTAAAACCCGGTGATACCATTAATGTGGATGATGCTTTAATTACTTTAGAGAGTGATAAAGCGTCAATGGATATTCCAGCGCCTTTTGCTGGTGTCGTAAAAGAAGTTAAAGTGAAAACAGGCGCTAAAGTGTCTAGCGGCAGTTTAATTTTAACGCTGGAAGTAGCGGAAGAGGGTAAACCAGCCGAAAAAACAGCGGAATCAGCCCAACCCGCTGCCTCCCAACCCTCTGAAAAAAAACCTGCTCAAGCGGCGGCTACAGCCGCGTCTGTATCGGCGAAAGAAAAAGAAGATGAACAAGAATTTGTTTCTGTAGGCGTGGGTAATCTACATGCTGGCCCTGCGGTACGGCGTTTAGCGCGTGAATTTGGTATTGATTTAACCCGTCTGCAGCCCACAGGCCCAAAAGGCAGAATTCTCAAAGAAGATTTACAAAAATATGTTAAAGCCGCCATGGCGGGTGGTGGTCAAGGTGGTGGTATGGGGCTGCCTTCAGCGCCGGTGGTGGATTTTGCGCAATTTGGTCCGATAGAAAAGAAAGCATTATCGAAAATTAAACGCTTAACCGCGACTTTTTTACACCGGAATTGGTTATTAGTGCCGCATGTCACGCAATTTGATGAGGCCGATATTACGGACTTGGAAGCTTTTCGCAAAGCTCGACAGCCTGAAGCGGAAAAACATGGCGTTAAATTAACGCCGCTGGTCTTTATTATGAAAGCAGTCGTAACGGCATTAAAAGAATTTCCACAATTTAATGCTTCGTTGGATCCTTCCGGTGAACAATTGATTTTAAAACAGTATTATCATATCGGCGTAGCGGTGGATACGCCCGAGGGTTTAGTCGTGCCGGTGATTCGTGATGTGGATAAAAAAGGTTTATTGGAATTAGCGAAAGAACTCGGCGAAATCAGTGCCAAAGCGCGTAAAAAAATGTTATCGCCTAATGAGATGCAGGGCAGTACGTTTACCATTTCCAGCTTAGGCGGTATTGGCGGCACAGCTTTTACGCCGATTGTGAATTTGCCGGATGTGGCGATTTTAGGCGTGTCGAAATCCAGTATGAAACCCGTTTATCAAAATGGCCAGTTTGTACCGCGCTTAATGTTGCCGCTATCGTTGTCTTATGATCACCGTGTAATTGACGGCGCAGAAGGCGCACGTTTTATCGTGCATTTAGCAGCGTGTTTAAGTGATATCCGATTGTTAGTTTTATAGTTTCGCCTCTCCAGCGGGAGAGGCCGACCAGGCGTAGCCTGGGCGGGTGAGGGGAATTAACACCGCTTTCTTCAATAATGAATTTCATGCTGATAAGAGCTCCCTCACCCGCCGCTGCGCGGCGACCTCTCCCGGGGGGAGAGGTGAAAATTTGGTGAAAATTTATGGGTTTAATTTTAAATTATTTTAAATAAGAGGAAAAAAATAAAATGTCCAACGCAATACAAACTGAAGTGGTTGTTTTAGGCAGTGGCCCTGGCGGCTATACGGCCGCATTCCGCGCCGCTGATTTAGGTAAAAAAGTAACGTTAATCGAACGTTACGAAACCTTAGGCGGAGTTTGTTTAAACGTGGGTTGTATCCCTTCCAAAGCTTTATTGCACGCAGCGAAAGTGATTGATGAGGCGAATTTTATGGCCGATCACGGTATTAAATTCGGCAAACCCTCAATTGATTTAGCCAAATTACGCACCTGGAAAGAAAGCGTTGTGAAACGTTTAACGACCGGCTTAAAAGGCTTAGCAAAACAACGTAAAGTTGATGTAGTGCAGGGCGAAGGCAAATTTACCGGCGCCAATCAAATTACCGTTAAAACCGCACAAGGCCAGCAGGTGATTAATTTTGAAAATGCTATTATTGCGGCAGGTTCTGAACCGGTGCGCTTGCCATTTCTGCCGGAAGACCCGCGGATTATTGATTCTACCGGCGCATTAGAATTAACCGCGGTAGAAGGCGAAATGCTGGTGCTAGGCGGTGGTATTATCGGCATGGAAATGGCGACGGTTTACAGTGCGTTAGGCGCGAAAATAACCGTGGTTGAATTAATGGATATGTTAATGCCAGGCGCCGACAAAGATATTGTTATGCCATTTTATAAGCGTGTCAGCAAACACTATAACATTATGCTGAAAACAAAAGTGACTAAAGTCGAAGCGAAAAAAGACGGCTTGTGGGTAACGTTTGAAGGCGAACAAGCCCCTGCAAAACCGGTACGTTTTGAGCGCATCTTGGCCGCTGTGGGTCGCAGGCCGAATGGTAAATTAATTGGCGCAGAAGCCGCAGGCGTGCAGGTAGATGAACGCGGATTTATCGCGGTAGATAAACAATTACGCACCAACGTAGCGCATATTTTTGCGATTGGCGATATTGTCGGCAATCCCATGCTAGCGCACAAAGCCAGCAATGAAGGCCGCGTGGCTGCTGAAGTGATTGCAGGCAAAAAACATTATTTTGATCCGTTGTGCATTCCTTCAGTAGCGTATACCGATCCTGAAGTGGCATGGGTAGGCATGACAGAAACCGAAGCAAAAGCGCAAGGCATTAATTACGGCAAAGGCGTATTTCCCTGGGCGGCCAGTGGCCGTTCATTAGGGCAGGGACGTGATGAAGGTATGACCAAGTTATTATTCGATAATGACAGTCATCGTGTGATTGGCGCGGGTATTGTCGGGCCGAATGCCGGTGAATTAATCGCAGAAGTGGGCTTGGCCATTGAAATGGGTTGCGATGCGGAAGATATTGCGTTAACCATTCATGCGCATCCGACTTTATCGGAATCCGTGGCGATGGCGGCGGAAGTGTTTGAAGGCACGATTACTGATCTTTATATGCCAAAGAAAACAACGGATGATAAAAAATAATCACACCATTCGTCCTATGCAGGCGGCCGATTTATCGGCCGTTTTGCTTATCGAACAAGAGCAGTTATTCCCTTGGACGGCGCAGATGTTGCAGGATTGTCTGCAGGCGAATTATTTATGTCTAGTACTGGAAGTTAAGCAGGAAATTATTGGTTTTACTATTATGATGTTAGCGGGCAGACAAGCGGATTTATTAAATATTGCGATTAAAACCGCTTATCATCGGCAAGGTTATGGCCGGATTTTATTAACGCATGTATTAACGACTGCACGCGAAAAATGTTTTACGCATATTTATTTAGAAGTTCGCATTTCTAATCAAGCGGCAATCGATTTATATCAGCAAGCAGGATTTAAAGAAATTGCAAGCAGAAAAAATTATTACCCGGCATTAAACGGCAAAGAAGATGCTGTTATTATGTCTCTAGCCCTCGTGTCATCCTGAGGAGCTTATTTTTTTGTCATCCTGAGGAGCTTATTTTTTTGTCATCCTGAGGAGCGCTAGCGACGAAGGATCTCTTTGGGTAGGCACAGTCATTAGGAGATCCTTCGTCGCTAACGCTCCTCAGGATGACAAGAAAGAATGACATGTTAAAAAAAGATTATTATCAAATAAAATTAATTTAGGAAAAACATCAAGAATCATCATGCAAACAAACTTCACCAACCGCCGCACTTTCGCCATTGTCTCTCACCCTGACGCCGGTAAAACCACCTTAACCGAAAAATTATTATTATTCGGCGGCGCGATTCAATTAGCGGGTACGGTAAAAGCGCGTAAATCTGCGCGCCATGCTACGTCCGACTGGATGGAATTAGAAAAACAGCGCGGCATTTCCGTCACTACATCCGTGATGCAATTTCCTTATGCCGATCGCATTATTAATTTATTAGATACGCCCGGTCACGAAGATTTTTCTGAAGATACTTACCGCACCTTAACGGCCGTCGATTCTGCGTTGATGGTGATTGACGCCGCCAAAGGCGTAGAAGAACGCACGATTAAATTATTAGAAATCTGTCGCGGTCGTCATATGCCGATTTTAACCTTTATTAATAAAATGGATCGCGATTCTCGTCCGCCCATTGAAGTGTTAGATGAAATTGAACAAGTGCTTAAAATTCAATGCGCACCAATCACCTGGCCAATTGGTATGGGCAAACAATTTAAAGGTATTTATCATTTACTGGAAGATACGGTTTATTTATATCAACACGGACAGAATTTAAAAATACAGGATATCGCTAAAATTGAAGGTTTAAATAATCCGCAGTTAGATGAATTATTAGGTTATCTGGCGCAGGAATTACGCGATGAATTAGAGTTAGTGCGCGGCGCGAGTCATAGTTTTGATTTAAAGGCCTATTTAGCAGGCACGTTAACGCCAGTCTTTTTTGGTTCGGCGATTAATAATTTTGGTGTGCGTGAATTATTAAATGCCTTTGTGAAATACGCGCCGCCGCCGCTGCCGCGTGATACGGATGTGCGTGAAGTGCAACCTGATGAAACGGCATTTACCGGTTTTATATTTAAAATTCAGGCCAATATGGATCCGGCGCATCGTGATCGCATTGCGTTTTTACGCGTCTGCTCTGGCCGTTATGAAAAAGGCATGAAAATCCGCCAGGTGCGGATTAATCGTGACGTGCAGATTAATAACGCACTTACGTTTATGGCAGGGCAGCGTGAACACACCGAAGAAGCCTGGCCGGGTGATATTATTGGTTTACATAATCATGGCACTATTCAAATTGGCGATACTTTTACGGCGGGTGAAAATCTTAAATTTTTAGGGATTCCACATTTTGCGCCGGAATTATTCCGCCGTGTGCGGTTAAAAGATCCTTTAAAAGCCAAAGCGTTATTAAAAGGCTTAACACAATTATCGGAAGAGGGCGCGACACAAATATTTCGTCCGTTAAATAGTAATGATTTAATTTTAGGCGCGATAGGCGTGTTGCAGTTTGATGTGGTTGCTTATCGATTAAAACACGAATATAACGTGGATTGCGCCTATGAAAATGTGAATGTTTATACGGCCCGCTGGATTCAGAGTGATGACGCTAAACGCCTGGAAGAATTTAAACAAAAAGCCTATGACCAGCTTGCGGTAGATGGCAGTAATCAGTTAACGTATCTTGCACCAACACGCGTTAATTTAAATTTAATGCTGGAACGCTGGCCGGAGATTACGTTTTTAGAAACGAGAGAACATTAATTTTGCTAATTATCCCTTCCCCTCTTTCAGGGGGAAGAAATCAGGTAGATAAGATTAATATAGAGTAATACTGAATAGTGTTAAAAAACTTATGAAAACACCGATCGCTAATCGTCTTTGGAACACCCCTTCCAGCGTAAAATTGATGTTGATCGCAGCGGCAATCATGCTGTTATTTATGCTGGGCGGCCGTGATTTATGGACGCAGGAATGGCGTTGGGCAAATATCAGTTGGTATATGATTTATAGCGGTGATTATCTGCATCCCTATCTGGCAGAACACGCTTATTATGATAAACCGCTGCTATCCTATTGGTTAATGGTCGCGGTGAGCAAAATAATCGGCGGCTTATCTACCTGGGCGTTGCGGTTGCCGCCGGCATTAGCAGGCATTTCTGCTATCTATTGCACCTATTGGTTAGGCAATCATTTAGCCAATAAAAAAACCGGGTTAATCGCCGCCTGGATGTTAATCACTACTTTCTATTTTATATTCTGGGGACGCGTTGCTAATTCCGATATGCTGAATCTGGCAGGTACTTTGTTAGCGATTGTCTGGTATTTTGCGAAACGTGAACAACCGGGTTTGGTAAATTATACGGTTTTCTTTTTAATTATCGCCGTTACTTCTTTGTGTAAAGGTTTATTAGGCGCAGTAGTGCCGCTGATTGCGATTGTTCCTGATCTTATCAAAAATAACCGCTGGAAATTACATCTGCGCTTTAGTTTGCTGCCCGCGTTAATTCCGGCGGCGCTTGTTTATGTATTGCCTTTTTGGGCGTCCAGTCATTTTGGCGGTCAGCATTATGCAGAAAGTGGTTTATACGAAGTTTACCGCGAAAACGTAATGCGTTATTTTGATCCTTTTGATCATAAAGGCCCGATTTATACGTATTTTGTTTATTTGCCGATTTATATGCTGCCCTGGGCGATCTTTTTTATTCCGGCGCTGGTGAGTTTGCGTAAACGCTGGCGGGAAATGAGTGGGCATTCAAAATGGATGGTGTGGAGTACCTTATTAATTTTTATATTTTTTACGCTCAGCGGTTCGCGGCGTAATTATTACACTTTGCCATTAGTGCCGTTTGCAACGCTGATGACAGCGGATTGGATTGCCTCAGGCGCGGAAGCGTTGGCGAAACGTTATCGTTATGCGGGCGTCATGGCGGTTATTGCCTTTGTATTATTGTTTTTAAATTTTGGCGTGGCACAGCCTCTTTATTATTACGGCGGCAGTCGTGCATTTGGCGCTGAATTACAGGCACAAGCCAGTAAAATTCGCCCGTGGTCAGATTGGCAGATTGTCTTTTTAGATGCGCGCAGTAAATTAACGTTTTATCTGAATCCAGCGAAACCCGTGCAAATTCTTGGCTTGCCCGACCAAGGCGCTAATCACTTAAAAATCCGCGCAAATTACACTGAAAAAGATTTTGTTAAAAACTGGCCGATGATTCTGCAGCATAAACCAGATGTTATTTTTGTCACCCGAAAAATGTATTTAGAAAAACTGAAGCCTTATTTTAAAAACTATAAAATTATTATTGCGCCACGATCCTTAGGCGATCGCTTGCTAAATATAAATGACCAGGATGCCACAGTGGCGTTTGTGCCGTTGTAGTTGTCGAGGTTTTGAGTATTTACTGTAGGGTGGGTTTTGGCCCCCGCCGGAAAACACCCGGTTTATAAAACAATAATTTTGTTT
>JBEPVU010000051.1:0-9709 GCA_041690855.1 Gammaproteobacteria bacterium
ATAATAATTATCCCAGAAAAAACTTAATCGCTTATCTAATTTTTTAGTATAATGGCCAAGTAACAACATAATTCAATCTCGTTTTTATTAAATTTTAAACTTTGTAAATTAATTTCGAACTCATAAACACAAAGGGAATTTTAAATGAAGGGCTTAAAAATGAAATATCTTAAATTTAACTACACATATTAAGTACATGGCATTTATTAAAAAATTTAACCTATTGTTTTAATTACTAATTTTAAGATTTTTAAAGGATGTGTTTAGTTCTTGGGTACTAAAATTTAATTACTGGTTGTACTTAAAAAATAGTACAAATTAAGATATTTTTTTTCGAAAAATTAATACTTCGCTCTTTTATAAAAAGATGGAATTGTCGATTAATGATTTTACAGAATTAACAGGTCATTATTTTAGATAGATTATTAGATGAAATTTAATTTTTTGTAGATTAAAGATGTATAATGATTGCTTATATAGCTTTAATTTATATTAGGCAGGATTGATATATAACCGCGAACCTGTGCAATAAAGAAAGCATTTGTTCTGTTTTTAGCGCCTAGCTTTTTACGGTATCTTTGCTCATAAGTTGTTACTGTTTTTACACTAATACCTAATAAATCAGCACATTTATCAGGATTTTCACCCGAAGATAACAACATTAAGCAAAGTGTTTCTTGAATAGAAAGTTTATTTTTTTCTTGGTTAGCCTCTACTTTTAAAACAAGAGCTATGGCCTTCATCACAAACCTCACATCCTCGTCTTCAGTACTTTTCTCTGAAATTTTATATTTTTTTATTAATTCTGCTATAAGCTTTTCGTCTTCCTTTTTCATATTAGCCTATTTGATTTTAGTAACTGATTAATAATTTATGCTAAGTGTTATGCCTTAAGCTTATCTTTAAACTCATTATGAATTAAAATTTATACTTTTAATAATTTAAAACTCAATTAGACTCATTGTCAATATCATTTATCTATTTAATTTGATAAATATTACAGAATGAGCTATTATTTCTTTATATATTTAATTAATTCTACAAATAACTCAATTCGAGTTCACGACAAAAGGTAGTCAATAATGGCAACATTAGCAGAACAAATTGCGAATCGATTAAAAGCTATTCGGAAAGCAGCCGGTTATAAATCTGCAAAAAGTTTTGCACAACAAAATGCAATGCGTGAAACAACCTATATTCAGCATGAATCTGGTAAACGAGGTATCAACATTGATTTGTTGCAGCAATACAGCGCAATACATGGGGTACGATTAAGCTGGTTAGTAACAGGTGAAGGAGAACCTTATCTGTCTCAAAGCGAAGAGAAAGAATTTATTATTGATAATGAATTACGAGGCATGAATTATTATAAAAACAATAATTCAGAGAAACTGCCAACACTTAATGGAAAACAAATTACATTAATTGATTTTAAATTATTTAAAGAAATACTTTTTGCGCTTGCTCCAGAACTCAACAATGAAGAATTAGGGCTTAGTTCTAATGACCTACTGGAATTTGGAGTCGATATTTATAATAGCATTATAAAAACAACCGCTGATGAAAATAGCAGAAAAAGTATTATCAGCCTTTCTGTAGCCTCTTTAAAGTTAGGTATCTCTAAAAAAGGAGAAAAAATCAAGCAAATTCAAAATTTGCAGTAAATATTACAAACACTGAAATTATATTAAGAAAGGGAGTGTATATTTTTTCTTTTTATTTATGACGGAGGTGCATTTTATGTTACACAAGGATATTTTAACTATCTCATTTCGGCATAGATACCAGATAAGCAAAACATTTAATGAGCTGCTAGGTATCAACGGTATTGATCATTTTTCGTTAGATTTAGTACGCCCTGATAGCGAAATGGTTTTCTTTTCTGGTACACCTTCACATGGCTATGAAATTTGTAAACAAGGCTATGGCTCTTACGATGGTATTATTTCACCAGAATATTATGAGAATTTTGAATTCTACTGGTGGAAAGATGCTTATCATAAAGCCTATGCCGATAAAATTGCCGCTATTAGAGAAGGTGTTTTAGGATTAAAACATGGCTTTATGCTTGTTAGAAAATGGAATGACTTCTACTTAATTTATTCTTTTGCAACTAAATCCGATGATCCGCATTTTCAATCTGTAGTCATTAATAATATCAATCAATTCTTAAGAATGGGCGATTATGCTTATACTGAAATGCGGGAAATTTATACTGATTATTGCAATCGTTATGAACCACCTGTTATTGAAAAATTTTATAGCTTTGAAGGTGGAGAGCCACCTGCACGTTATACAAAATCCTATAAACTTAATAGAAATGGCATCTTAATGCCTGAAAACCCTGATAATTTAATGTTACAAACAAATTTATCAAATATAATCCAACTGGATTTTAAATATAAAACTAAATTGTCTTAAGCAAAATAGGATTATAATTATGACAAATTGGAGAAAGGTAATTCCTGGTTGTATTACGGGTAATATCTTAGAGTTATATGATTTTATCATATATGCTTATTTTTCATCCATTATAAGTCAATTATTTTTTCCAACGCATGATGGATATGCCGCTATTATATTAACATTTGGTGTATTTGCGGGTGGCAATCTTATGCGACCAGTCGGCGCACTGTTCTTCGGTCACTTGGGAGATCACCTAGGCAGAAAACCTGCTCTTGTTGTATCGGTCGGATTAATGGCTATTTCTACTACCTTAATTGGACTTTTACCTATCTATAATCAAATTGGCATCTATGCCCCTCTCTTGCTAGCGCTCTGTAGACTGCTTCAAGGTTTTTCTATGTGTGGCGAAGAAGTAGGGGCTGCGATTTATTTAATTGAAAATACTCCCACAAAAAAACATGGGCTAGCTGGCAGTATTATTTTAGGAAGCATTTATTTAGGATTATTACTGGGTTCAGTGATTGCATTAACTACAACAAGCTTACTAACAAAAAATGAGCTGATTAGCTGGGGATGGCGACTACCCTTTTTGCTTTCATTTTTCTTAGGTTTAATTGCCCTTAAGATTCGCCTGAAACAACTAGATTCGGAAAAATTTCTAGAAGCGAAACGTGAACGACATTTACTCCATAACCCTGTGATTATAGTAATCAAAAATTATATATCAAGCTTAGTATTAGCCACACTTCTATGTGCAATGATGGCAGTCGCAATTTATTTATTTGCTGTTTATATTCCTGCCTATTTCACTTTAAAATCAGGCTTTACCTTGCAAACTTCCATGCTAATTTGCTCTGCTAGTTTTTTATTAATTGCTATTTTTATAGTTACCATCGGCCATTGGGCGGATAAAGTAGGCTATAAGCTACCTATGTTACTATCATGCTTTGGCTTTATGCTCTTTGCTTACCCAATTTTTGCGCTACTAGCGCAACATACTATTGCCTCTTCCCTGCTTGCTGAATTCATTATGATTATTTTACTTGGCTTAAATGCAGGTTCGTTAATGCCGATGCTAGTGCATTTATTTCCTGTACCACTCCGATTTGCCGGAACATGCATTGTATTTAATATGAGTATGACTATTTTTGGTGGTACTGCACCTATAATAGCTATGTATCTTATAAAAACGAGTAATTCGCCTAGTGCGCCTTTTATTTATATTATTGCAATAGCCATAACAAGTGCGCTTGCTGCTATTTTTTTAAACGACCCTTTTACTAAAAAATCCACGCCTCAATTCTTTTATTCTAAAAAAGGAGAATTAATCTAATGCCAGTTAAAACAGTTATTAGAATGGGAACATCTAGCCTATTAACAAAATCAAAACTCGTGACACAATTTGCTTGTGCTGAGTTATATGAACTCATAAAAAATATGCGCGATACGATGCATGAAAAAGGTGGAGTTGGGATTGCTGCACCGCAAATAGGCTGTAATAAGCGAGTGATAATGTTTGGCTTTGATGAAAACCCACGCTATCCCAATGAACAACCAGTCCCCTTTACTGTATTAATTAATCCAGAAATTGAAATTTTAACCAATGAGACAATAGAGGGTTGGGAAGGCTGCCTCAGCGTACCTGGTTTACGCGGATTAGTTCCACGATTTACCAAGATTAAATATAAAGGGTTTGATGAGGATGGCAAAGCTGTTGAACGTATTGCTGAAGGCTTTCATGCCAGAATGGTACAACATGAAATTGATCATATCGATGGTATTTTATATCCTTTACGGATTAAAGATTTACGAAATTTTGGGTTTGAGGAAGTCATATTAGAAAAAATTCGCAATCAACAAGGTTTTACGGTGGTATAATGAGGCGTAGACATATCCCTTCCCTTGTCACTTTACAAGCTTTGCAGTCTGTTTGGCAACGTACCTATCAATAAAATACATCGCAATTTCTGTGTCTAAATCTGTATTTTTTGTTCCTTATAATTACGTATAATACGTAAAGTTTTTATCTAATAATAAGGATGCAGTTTAAAAACCTCGACTGCTATTCCTCCATACCATTTAAAATAAAAGTTCAAGCTCCAATATTCAACAATCGTCATGTGAAATTATCTTAACTCTGAAAATATTACTTCAATTTTAGACAACGCTCTATAGGATGTTTTTTACACCCTATAGGGTACTATCAGGAACTGAGCATGATGCGAACGTAGCAAAACATGCCTCCCACCCAGGTTTGGCTAGCTACAAGAGATCATTTCCATAAACGCCTCGTATTGAATCATCGTGCCCTCAATTTGTTAATTAAAAATGCTCAATGATAAGTCAAGGTGGGTCAATTTACTATTGTTGCTAACATGCGCAAAGCAACAAATCAAAAATTTATCTTGCTGCTGGAAAAAACATCAAACTACAGTGATTCCCGAGCACCCCTGCAACCCTCGTACTGACTAGCATTTAAAAAATAGTTTTCGTAGACTTTAGCTTTTTTTGATAGGGAGAGGGAAAGCTGATGAAGTCGTTTGTCCGAAAACACCTTTGCTTGCCAGGATTACTGGCGTGTGTGCGTTCTCAGTACCAAAAGATTCCAGATCTTGCGACAGGATCTGGCCGTCATCGATTATTGGATTGTTTAATGAGTGGCGTTGCGCTGTTTGGTTTGAAGTACCCCTCGCTGTTACAGTTTGATGAAGATTCAGGGGCCATTGCGCATAATCTAAAACAGCTGTATGGCGTGAATCGTGTTCCCAGCGATACTTCCTTTCGTGAACGTCTTGACCCGATTGAATCGGTGACGTTGCAGCGTGGGATGAATCGCATTATCACGCAATTGCAACGGGGCAAAGTATTGGAATGTTACCGTTATTTTGAAGGCCACCTGTTAGTCGCTATTGACGGCACAGGCTATTTTTCATCGCATGAGATTCACTGTGAAAACTGTTGTGTCAAAAACCATCGCGATGGCAGCAAAACGTATTATCATCAAATGCTTTCGGCGGTGATTGTGCATCCTGATTATTCGCCAGTCTTTCCCCTCCTGTTAGAGCCGATTTTAAAACAAGATGGTGCGAAGAAAAATGACTGTGAACACTCTGCCTTAAAGCGATTGTTAGTCAATTTACGCAAAGCACATCCGCATATGAAATTAATCGTGACCCTCGATGGATTGTATGCGGATGGCGTTATTATTCAACTTCTGAAATCTTTGGATATTCGCTTTATTATTACGGCAAAAGAAACGGATTTGAAATATTGTTATGAGTTTTTTCATGCTTCAAAAAAAGAAACCCACACGATAGAGAGAGGCGCATACTCACGACAGTTTAGCTTTTCAAATCAACTACCGCTGAATGCGACTTATCCAGCGTGCAACATTAATTTAATGTATTTGGAAGAAACTATTCAAAAAAAGAAAAAACCACTTTTTCAAAAATGGGCTTGGATAACGGACATCACGCTGCAACGATCCACGATTGACATCATTATGAAAGGAGGACGCGCACGATGGCATATTGAAAATGAAACGTTTAATACCCTTAAAAACCAAGGTTATCAATTTGATCATAATTTCGGGCATGGTTATCAGAATTTAAGCGTGGTGATGGCTTATTTAATGTTTACCGCTTTTCTGATTGACCAAGTACAAGCCTTTTGTTGCAAGCAATTTAAAGCAGCGCTGAAAACACAAAAGCGATTGACGTATCTATGGGAGAGAATGCGCGGCTATTTTTTCTTGTTTATCATCGACGGCTGGGAAGATTTATATACTATTTTAGGGGAGGGACGGCAGGTTCCTCTGAAACCCTGTTTAAGGCCCGATACGTCATAACAGATAGCGCCAGCCGTTGTTTCATACTCGCTTTATCCTATTGATTGCCTTGGATTTTTAAGTTTACATACTGTTTAAAAGTATACTGATGGCCGGTAAAGACTGGTTTGAGCCAATAAAATAGTCAGATTGATACTGATATTTTTAAATCATGCTCGGGAATCACTGATCAAACTATGATTTGCTTGAAATCACTGAGAAAATAAAGAAATAATTTAAGATTATCTTAAGACCGCAATAATAACTTATTCAACCTAATTAATAATTAATTTTATTACTTTATTAATCAGCAACTTAAACTATTATTTCTGCTACGGTTTTAATACCAAAGATTTACCAGGCTTATTCTCTTTGACTGATAGTCCATGTTTATCTGGGGTTCTTGGTAAGAGCTAATTATGATTAGATTGCTTGAGCTGAATGAATACTTAAAAAAACAAATCTAATTATATAAAAACAATAAAATCAATTCATTCAGCTTAATGATTTATTAAGTTTTTTATAGGAATTTTCAGCATAAGGAGGAATAATATGCAAGTTACATCTATTCAATCTTCTCTTACCTCGATAAATAATACATTCTGTAGCACCATATTCAGAAATATTGAAACAACTGAATTTAATGAGCAGCAGAAAACAAAAAATGCGAATTATAAAATTTTATTAGTTGAAGACGAACCTATTGTACAAAAAGTACACACCCGCTATTTAGCTAAACTGGGTTATCAATTTGAGCTTGCTGAAAACGGTAAGCAGGCGCTATCAATGTATTCTAATAAACCTGATCTTATTCTTCTGGATATTGGATTGCCCGATATGGATGGAAAGCAAATCTGCGGTATTATCCGCCAGCTTGAGCATCAGCGTGGCATAAAAAAACGCATCCCTATTATCGCCCTTACCGCTTATAATTTAGAAGAAGTTCAAGATTGTCTTTCCGCAGGCATAGACCATATCGCCCAGAAACCTTTAAAGATAATGGAATTAAATAATATATTAAGCTATCATCTGTCATCTAAGTTATGCAACAACACAGCACTGATTTAAATTTAGCACTGCTTGTTGTTTTCAGGATTTTAGCTAAGAGGATGCAATGGAGCTTAAAAACTGCCCCACACTTGAAAAAGTGAAATGGCGAGAAATAAAAAAAGAAGTGCGGCAGGCAAAACCAGAATTTGCAGATGTCATTGATGAGTTTAATCCTCCTAATGATTTACCTTTATACAAAGCCCGTTATCCTTTCGGCAGCACAATTATAAAAGCGGGCAAATTTCATTTACCTTTTCAGAATCATCTGCTTCCTATTGATGATCCTCGAATTCCTGAGGAATTACGAGCACAGCTAGGATATAACGCTGGTAGTATTCCTATGGGTATTGTGCTGAATCACACAGCAGAACTTTTTATGCACCCTGAGAATAGAATTATTCCATTTGGCGTAATGAGAAAAGGCAAAATATTTGCGCTGACAAGGGCATTGAGCCATTTAATCTCATACACTATTCCCAAAGTCTGGCATATGACAGCAGGTTCTCGTTGTGTTTTTATGCTACCCAAAATCACTGATTCTTTTTTATATAAAAAATTATGCCGTACTAGAGGCGTCAAATTACCCATACCTAGAAGCCTGCTTGAACATGGCCCTATTATGACACAAATATCACAACATAAAGATTTTAATTCTCCATGGTATGCTGAATTATTATTTTTTCCTGCAAGCTGGCTCACTCCTCGAAAAGATAAAGGTTGGATAACTTTTCATCATTATTTATACGAAGATGTCTGGGAATCACATGAATATTGGCAAAACAAAGTTGTCTATGATTATATTTGGGATAGTTTTATTAAAGAATTAAGTGAGCAGAAATCACGTATTAATCCACATATTATAGATATTGTTAAACATTTAATTATGGTGGGTTTAGGTGTATTACCAGGTTTTTGTCCCGCAGTTGATGACGAACAAGCCCCCATTGAAACATTAAAACAT
Organism: Gammaproteobacteria bacterium; assembly: GCA_041690855.1. Taxonomy (GTDB): domain Bacteria; phylum Pseudomonadota; class Gammaproteobacteria; order CAIUAS01; family CAIUAS01; genus CAIUAS01. The sequence continues at coordinate 8,244 of JBEPVU010000051.1, forward strand.
GACTTTATAAATTGTTATGAATTAGAGCGTTTTACCCCTACTATTATGGTACCTAAGCATTTTTCACAAAAAGATAAAAGACCTGTTTATTGGTCGTTACAACTACCTAGTTATCTAGCTTCTTCGCCTAAGCCCAGAACGCCTAATAGTATTTTAACAGACTTGCGTGAAGTATATGGTTTATTAAATGATTTCTATAGCGCAATTCTAGAAGGAAAATTAGAAGCGATAATTGATACCCCCTTACACTATTTAGTTAAAAATGTCCGCTATGATTTCTTCCATAGTGAACCTGATCCAGAAGGTATAGTACGTCCATGCAAAGAAATACCTGAAGAAGATGATACTTTCCTTAAATCTCCCACTAAGCTCGCACGCCGAAGTTTTTCTGAAATCAGTCCTTTTACCCGCGGCTGCGTCCGCATCTCAATGACATCATCTAAAGTTTAAGATATGATTTGATTGTGGGTACGATGCCCATAATTAATCTAACAACGGTGAGCAAATGATGGCTTTTGTTATATTGCAGGTTATCTGTAATTTTATAACTTAAAAGATACAAGGTAAATTTTGCAAGTGGTTCAATCCAATTAAATTATTGAAGCGTCATACCCACATAAACTTTATAGCTCATGCTTGAGCTATGACCTTCTTGGTATTGCTTATTAAATTTTATTCAATAAGTAACGCCATGGTGAAGCAACTCGTCAATGAGTGCTTTATTTTTGTAATCTTTAATTAATCGGAGAGATACTATGAACAGTTCAAATTTTGCCTTTTTATCAGTAGAAAAACTAAATTTAAATGATATTATCTGTGATATGATCAATAATCAGCACGAATTAGCTCTTGGAGTAGGGCTTCAAATAGATGGAAATATACAAGATCAAACAGATAGAATGGAAAAATTAAGTTAATCATATAGCCTCGCGGTTCACCCCGCGAGGTTCTTTGGATTTAAACACATGCCAATAATAGAACTCCCTACACTTCTCAGACCATTTGCCAACCAACAGGCACGGCTTACTGTTGAAGGCCAGACAGTGATAGAAATTGTCTCAAAATTAATAGCATCCTATCCCGAACTGCAAAAATATTTAGTGACCGAACAAGGAAACTTAAATTCATTTATTAATATTTATTTAAACAGCAAAGATATTCGCTTTTTGAATCAAGAATCTACCACTGTCAATCATGAAGATACTCTTCTGATCGTACCAGCAGTGGCAGGTGGTTAGTTATGTCTTTTACTCAGGAAGAATTAATCCGCTATGGTCGACATTTTACTTTGCCGCAGGTTGGTCTTGAGGGACAGCAAAAATTAAAAGCCGCGCGAGTATTGTGCATTGGTGCAGGCGGCTTAGGCTCACCTCTCCTGCTTTATCTGGCCGCCGCCGGTATTGGTACGTTGGGTATTGCAGATGATGACAACGTTGACCTGTCTAATTTACAGCGCCAGGTTCTTT
>JBEPVU010000052.1:0-9709 GCA_041690855.1 Gammaproteobacteria bacterium
CGGCGACTACTTCGCGCACTGGCTGTCGTTCGATCAGCCCGGCGCAAAAATTAAAGCCGCGCCCCAGATGATTAATGTCACCTGAGTGATACTCAAACCCGCATCTTTTAAGAGATAGTGCAAATGCTCTCGATCGGGTAAAAAGGGGGATTGACGTTTTTGCAGGCGCCTGATAATAACGCCGCTAATATCAAACAGTGGCACCGCCATAATCCATAACATAGCGGCCGGCGCTAATAATTTATGCTGTCCCTGGCTAAAATCTACCAGAAACCAGACTAAGGTAAAACCTAACAACATACTGCCGGCATCGCCCATAAAAACTAGGGCTTGTTTACGCCAGGGAAAGCGAATGTTAAACCATAAAAAAGCCAATAAACTGGCAATGATTAATAGTAAAATAATAGCCTGGCCAGTCGCGCCGCCATGAATAGCCAGAAAAGCCAGCGCGCTTAATTCAATCAGTGCTAATCCACCTGCTAAACCATCAATACCATCGGTCATATTAACGGCGTTAATAATGCCTATTACAGCAAACACTGTTATCGGTAGGCTGAATATCCCCAAATGTATGCTATCTAAAAACAATAAATTACCAACGCTTTGTAAAGCCACTTTGCCCCACAAGACCATGATGAGTCCGGCTACGGTCTGCGCTACTAAACGCGCACGGGCAGACAATTCATGAAAATCATCCAGTACGCCGATAAATACTAAGAGTGCACAACCTGCAATAAAGCTGCGATAAGGCTGTAATGAGACGGGCAAGGTTAATAGTGCGAATAAAAAACCTAAAAATATAGCGATACCGCCGATTAGCGGGACGTGGCCTTGATGCTGTTTACGGCCATGGGGCGCGTCGACCAGGCCGATGCGGATAGCCAATGATTGTAACAAGTACAAACAGGCAAAAGTAATCATAAATGCTGTTGCAAGCGCAATAATATTCGGCATGTCTTTCCTTACTTTGGACATGAAGCATAACGGATGAGATTATATTACTTTTAACTTGTTTTCACTATATGACGCCGGTAGAATCCAACAAACTTCAGCGAGGGCAGCTGATTAAACTTTGATAAACTAAGTGCTAAGCGGAGCTTAAAATAATATGATTATTCCAGTAATACTTTCTGGCGGCGCTGGCTCAAGACTATGGCCTATTTCTCGGGAGACACATCCCAAACCTTTTATGAAGCTAGCTGACGGACAAACCTTGCTGCAAAAAACTTTTTTACGCGCCGCTTGTTTAGACGCTGTTACAGAAATAATGACCATAACCAACTGCGAGTACTATTTTAAAAGTAAAAATGAATATGAGCAAATCAAAATAAATAACCCTATTACCAGTTCATTTTTATTGGAACCTTTTGCACGTAACACTGCACCTGCTATAGCCTTTGCAGCCTTAAAAGCGCTTGATACTTATGGCGCCGATTGCATTTTATTAATATTGCCGGCTGATCATTTAGTCGAAAATCAGACCGCATTCGCTACTGCATTAGCAGAAGCTGATAAATTAGCTAAAGCCGATAAGTTAGTTACTTTTGGTATTGTCCCGACTGGTCCTGAAACAGGCTTTGGCTATATTGAATATGGCTCAGCCATCCCTGGCACCGATGGTTATCACGTCATTCGTTTTGCAGAAAAACCCAATAATGAAACCGCTCAACAATACATCAGCACCGGCCGTTATCTCTGGAACTCTGGTATGTTTTGTTTTAAGGCGGGGATATTGCTTGAACAATTAAAAAAACACTCGCCAGATCTTTATCGACAGGCATTAAAATGTTGGGAAATTTCTGTCAGTAAAATTACTCATCATGCTACTACTATCGAACTTGATAAAGAAAGTTTTGACAAACTGGAAGATATTTCTATCGATTACGCATTAATGGAAAAATCAGCAGACATCGCAATAATCAATGCTAAATTTGGCTGGGATGATATTGGCTCCTGGGATGCAGTGGGTAAATTGCTCGAAGCTGATCCGCAAGGCAACGCTGTTATAGGCGAGGCAGTTTTAGTGGATGTCAGTAATACATTTGTCCAGAGTGAAAATCGGATTGTCGCCTTGGTAGGCGTTGATAATTTGATTATCATTGACACCCCCGATGCTTTATTAGTAGCAGACCGCAATCGCACACAAGATGTAAAACACGTAGTACAACATTTAAAAAATATGGCCCATGAAAGTTATAAAATACATAGAACAGTACAACGTCCCTGGGGAAGTTATACAGTACTTGAAGAAGGCCAGAATTTTAAAATGAAACGAATCATTGTTAAACCCCACGCTTCTTTATCGTTGCAAATGCATCATCATAGAAGCGAGCATTGGGTAGTAGTTAGTGGTACCGCCAAAATTATTAATGGCGAAAAAGAAATACTGCTTAACACCAATGAATCAACCTTCATACCTGCTGGACATCGCCACCGACTGGAAAATCCAGGTGTAATAGATTTAATACTCATTGAAGTACAAACAGGCGAATATCTAGGTGAAGACGACATTGTGCGCTTTGAAGATAAATATGGTCGTACTTAAACTTAATGACTCTTTATTGAAAATGTATAACAAATTTTATGAACAAGATACCTGAAAAAACGCGCTTAGAATTAGCTCTTGCAGATATTAAAAATAGTTTTTGCAACTGGCGCATCTGGTTATTATTAAGCTGGCAGGATATCCGTATGCGTTATCGCCGCTCAACTCTAGGCCCATTCTGGATTACCTTAAGTATGGCAATTACTATTTATACCATGGGATTGCTATATGGACATTTATTTAAAATGGAATTATCGACTTATTATCCTTATCTTGCCGCGAGTATGCTGAGCTGGAGTTTAATAGCCAGTCTATTGACGGATGGCAGCGGTATTTTTGTTGAATCGGAACATTTTTTAAAGCAAATGAAATTGCCTTATTTGACTTTTATTTTAAGAACTGTCACCAGAAATTTTATTATATTCTTTCATAATATATTCGTAATCATTCCTATTGTTATTTTTTTCCATGTTAAGATCAATGCTTTTACGCTGTTATTTGTGGTTGGATTATTTATTATCTGGTTAAACGCCGTTGCTTATAGCACTATTCTAGCCATATTAGGCACACGCTTTCGTGATATTACACAGCTCATTAATAGCTTAATTCAAGTGATATTTTTTCTTACGCCTGTGATGTGGTCGCCTAGTATCCTGCCTGAAAAATATCAATATCTCATCAATATAAATCCTTTTGCGCAATTTCTAGCATTATTACGTAACCCATTATTAGGCATATCACCGCCGCTTTATGCTATTATAGTTACACTGATCATCACTTTAGCAGGCATCTTATTGAGTTTCCTAATTTTTACGCGCTATCGTGCACGTATTACTTATTGGTTATAAAGGTATTTTTATGGCATCGGTTACACTTGAATCTGTTTCAGTAGATTTTCCTATTTATAATCTTAATGCACGCTCATTAAAAAAACAGTTTATACGCTTAACCACTGGCGGCGCGTTAAATAGTGATGAATCACATAAATGTGTCGTGGTGAAAGCGCTCGATAATATTTCTTTTCATCTTGAACATGGCGATAGAGTGGGTCTTATCGGCCATAATGGCGCTGGCAAAAGTACGTTGCTACGCGTGCTGGCGCAAATATATGAGCCCATTGCTGGCTATATTCATTTTGACGGCAAAGTTTCGCCCCTATTAGATGTTATGCTGGGAATAAACCAGGAATCGACAGGTTATGAAAATATTATTTTGCGAGGCTTATTGCTGGGGTTAACACGCAAAGAAATCCTAAGCAAAGTTAATCAAATTGCCGAATTTACTGAGTTGGGTGATTACCTGTCTATGCCCGTGCGCACTTACTCTTCTGGTATGCAATTACGGCTGGCATTCGGCGTAGCAACCAGTATTAATCCTGAAATTTTATTGTTGGATGAGGTGGTCGGTATTGGCGACACCGCTTTTATGGATAAAGCTGAAAAAAGATTTCATGAGTTAATAGCACAATCCAGTATCGTTGTACTGGCATCGCATTCTAATGATGTTATTAAACGCATTTGTAATAAGGTGATTTTACTGGAAGCGGGCAAAGTTAAATATTTTGGGCCTGCAGATAAAGGGTTTTCATTGTATCAATAAACAATAATGGCTATTAGAACAGTGGATTACGGCCTGCGGCCTAATCCACCCTGCCAAAATATAGATTAATCAGCTCGATACATAGTTGTAAGCGTATCAAATAAATTATAAATAGTATGCCGCCCTATCAGTTCAAACAGTAATTTATTTGAACCTACCAATTTCTTGATTTCATTGTCTCTCATAAATTCTGATTTATTTCTAACTTCTATGTTATAGCCAGCCAGTTCATTCATATAATTTAAAATTTCGCTCAGCGAATAGCCTTGCCCTGAACATATATTGACTAATACAGAGCGTGAGGTTGATTCTAATAATTTTTGGTAGGCTGATACCACAAAGCGTACATCGGAAAAATCACGAATAACATCAGTATTTCCTAATTCAATAACTTTTTCCCTGCGTTTGTAATGAGCAATAATTTTAGGCACTAGAAAACTAGCGCTCTGCCCCACTCCTGTATAGTTAAAAGGTCTAGCAATAATAATAGGAAGTTTAGCAAAATAAGTTCTTACCATATTTTCCATGGCAAGCTTGCTGTTAGCATAATGATTAATAGGCAGTGGACAGCAATTTTCATCTATCAAATCAACTTTAGGATTGCCATAAATATTCGCGCTGCTGGCAATTAATATTTTTTTAGGAGCCAGCTGCAAATCGATGATAGCTTGTAAAGTATTAAGCGTACCAAATAAATTAACGCGATACATTTCTTCACTATTTTCATGGGCTACAAATGATATTGCGGCGAGATGAATAATATAATCAGGCTTAATTTTCTGTAAAGCAGCTTGTACTTGTTTATAGTGAGTAATATCACAATTTAATTCATTTTTCTGCTCATTAGCGCTATGCTGCACCAAACCATAAACTTTATAGTTATTTTCAATGAGACATTGCCTGAGATGCTCGCCTGTAAATCCATGTATGCCTGTTACTAAAACAGTACCAGGATTATTAGAATGAATATCCACGTTCATTTCTCCGCAAATCAGCTTCAACCATTAATTGACAAAGCGCTTCTAAACTCGTTTTAGGCTGCCAGCCAAGTATTTGCTTCGCTTTATCGGGGCTACCGATAAGCAGCTCAACTTCAGCCGGCCGATAATATTTAGGATTAACTTTAATAATGGTTTTACCATTAGCCGTATTAATACCTGATTCATTTTCGTTCTGACCTTCCCAGGCTAAATTTATATCCGCTGCTTTAAAAGCCATAGTCACAAAATCTCTTACTGTTTCCGTTCTACCCGTTGCCAGCACAAAAGTATCGGGTTCCTTTGCCTGCAACATTAGATACATGCCTTCAACATATTCTTTGGCGTAACCCCAATCACGCTTAGCATCCAGATTACCAAGTTCCAGCACATCTAATTTGCCTGACTTTATTTTAGCCACACTATCAGTAATCTTACGGGTAACAAACTCACGGCCACGCAAGGGTGATTCATGATTAAATAAAATACCGCTGGCGCCAAATATACCATAGGATTCTCTATAATTGACGGTTAGCCAGTGCGCATATAGTTTTGCCACACCATAAGGACTACGCGGATAAAAAGGTGTTTCTTCCGTTTGAGGGATGGCTTGGACTTTGCCAAACATTTCAGACGTTGATGCTTGATAAAATTTGATCTTTGGATTGACGATGCGAATCGCTTCTAAAAGATTCAGTACACCAATAGCCGTAACCTGCGTAGTGGTGGTGGGCTGTTCAAAAGAAACACCAACAAAGCTTTGTGCCGCCAGATTGTAGATCTCTAGAGGCTGAATTTCCTGCAGCATTCTTATATTAGCGCCAGGATCGGTTAAATCATATTCCACTAAATGTAGATTAGGATGCTCACGTATACCCAGTTCTTCCATACGCCAGAAGTTTACAGAGCTTGAACGGCGATAAGTGCCATATACCTGATAATCTTTATTCAATAAAAATTCAACTAAATAGGCGCCATCCTGCCCTGTTACTCCAGTAACGATTGCAATTTTTGACATCTAAACATTCTCCTAAATTTGAATCGCTTTAACTATATTATAAGTTTAAGAAAGTAATTTTTGATAGATGGCTAAAGTTTTTTCTGCAGAGGCTTTCCAGCTAAATTGCGTTACCCTATTTAAACCTTTCTGTATATAACGTAAACATAAATTTGTGTCAGATAATAAGGTATACATAGCTTGCTGCAACTGCTCTACATTGTAAGGATCAATCAAATAAGCAGCATCACCAGCAACTTCAGGCATTGAAGTGATATTCGACGTAATAACTGGTGTTTTAGATGCAAAAGCCTCTAAAATAGGCATGCCAAAACCTTCATGCAACGATGGAAATAAAAATAATTTTGCACTTTGATATAATGCGCGTAAATCATCAAACGGCACATATTCAAGCCAGACACCCGTATTATTAGCGCTTAACTGCTTAATTTCTTCTAATAGTTCTTGCGTTTGCCAACCATTTTTACCCACTAAAACTAATTTATGCTCTCTTTGTAATTCAAAGGGTAGCTGTTTGAAGGCTTTTATAATGCGATCAATATTTTTTCTGGGCTGCAAAGTGCCTACAAAAAGCAAAAAATTAGCCGGCAATTTATATTTTTCTAAAACTCGCGCTTTTTCAGCCGCTGGAATTGCTGCCAGCCAGCAATCATCAATGCCATGATGTACAACGTCTATTTTGTTTTCATCCACACCCCAATATTCCACTAATTCAGGTATTATCGCTGCCGCACCAGTAATAAAATGCTGCGCCCATTTTACGCTTGTTTTCATCATCCAGTTTTTAATATTACGTGCGGAACGATTAGACCACTCAGGATGCTTCAGCATGATAGCATCATGCAAAGTAGCTACCACGGGGATTTTTTTAAATTTAGGAATCCGATAATCAGTGGCATGAAAAATAGAAATTTTCTTTGCAATATTCTGATTTAAAATAGCGCCCAATGGCGTTAATAAAGCCGTTAATGATTCGATAGAATAAGGATACGGAAAAACTAAACTTTGCGGCAGTTGTGGCTTAACACTAAGATTGCGGATAGACGGAAACATAACTGGTATCACTTGATAATTAAGTCTCTGATATTCAGCCAGCAAGTTACGTGTATAGACACCAATCCCATCAATATGGCCATGCGTTAAACTTGGATCAATAGTGGTAGTGCCAATCCCTATTCGCATAATATATTCTTAAGTTAAGCTATTGAAAAATAGCTGGTAGTTTAATATACGTATGGCATAATATCAACCAAACAGAAATTACCACAGCGATATGTTTAATAATGCTGATTAATCCCATCAAAGTACTCACTATTGGTCGTTTTTATCCACCCCATCATGGCGGTATAGAAAGACATATTGATGATCTATTGCAAGGCCTAGGCAAATCTTTACAGGCTGATTGTATAGTCGTTGACAATACTCAAGCCATCGAGCCAACTGAAAATTCCTTGTCTTATACTTTATATAAAGTACGCGCCATTACTACCGTTGCAAGCACGCCTATCTCTCCCAGTATGTTGTATTTAACACGTAAATTACACAGAAAGAATTCATATCATATTTTGCACTTGCACTTTCCAAATCCCATGGCGCATTTAGTGGCGCAATGTCTGCCAAAAAATATAAAATTAGTTATTACCTGGCATAGCGATATTGTGAAACAAAAAAAATTATTGCAGTTTTATCAACCTTTCTTGAAAAAGATTATTAAACGGGCAGATGCCATTATTGCAGCAACGCCTGCTCATTTCTCTTCTTCCAAACAATTAATGCAGTGGGGAAATCAAGAGCGATTTTTTGTTGTTCCTTATGGAATCAATACCACTGCTCTTACTTCGATAGCTGCAGATTCTCTCTCTGTTAATGCAATAAAAGAAAAATATCAGCCTGAAAAAATTATTTTTGCAGTAGGCAGACATGTCTATTACAAAGGTTACGAATATTTAATTCAAGCCATGCAGAATATTTCTAACGCAGTATTATTATTAGGCGGCAAAGGGCCTTTGACTGAGAATTTAAAAACACTAGCTAACTCACTACACTTGCAGGAACGCATAGTCTTTCTAGGCTATATACCCGAAGAACAATTAGCAACTTACTATCATGCTGCCGATATTTTCTGTCTGCCTTCGGTTGAAAAAAGTGAGGCTTTTGGCTTGGTTCAGTTAGAAGCTATGGCTTGTAAAAAACCCGTTGTTTGTTGCGAATTATATAATGGCGTCAATTATGTTAACCAGAATAATATTACTGGACTTGTTGTTCCGCCTCGTGATCCCTGCGCTTTAGCACAAGCAATTAATACTCTGCTGCAGGATGAAACACTACGGTTAAAAATGGGGACTCATGGTTATAACCGTGTTATCACTGAGTTTACGCAGGCAAAAATGTGGCAAGAAACACTAATGGTTTATAATAAGATACTGGGCAACGAGTAGCTAAGACTTCTTACGCTTCCAGGCAAACAGCCTCGGATGTTGTGCAAAGATGCTCTAATGCCTGACCAGTCAAAACAGCCACTAATTTTTCAGCATTTTGTTGCCAGGTATTCCATTGCATTGCTATAGAAGAAGGTGCCTTGCCATCTGTATAGAGATTAAGCCAATGACTTATAGCAGCAGCAAGCTCTTCACCACTCAATCCGCTAAAATAATAAGCGTGCTGCTGCGCAACTTCGCGGAATACTGGCAAATCACGCGCAATGAGCGGTAACTTATAACGCGCCGCCTCGATCAACGGCAAGCCAAAACCTTCGCCTTCACTTGCAGCAAGTAAGCATGTGCAAGCTGCATATATTGCTTGTAAATATTCATCACTTACTTCCTGTAACCAAAACAAACGTTTGTTTAATTCTGGATGTTTAGAAAGCTTATCAATTATTGCAGGAATAGTACGGCGCTGATTTTGGGGCAATGGTTTCCAACCTTCTTTACCAACAATGACTAACTGAATTTGATAACCTTGTAACCACAGCCGTTCAAATGCTTCTAACACCTGCCAATAACCTTTACGAGGCTCAATAGTGCCAACCATCAAAATAGTGGTCGTTTGCTGCCACTGTTGCAGTAGTTGAACAGCCGTTGCTGGTAACCCTGCCGTAGGCGCAGAGGCGGTAATATCAGCGCCAAGCGGCACTGAAAAAATTTTTAATGGCTGGACAGATGGTAGGCGATTCTTTATTCCATTCTTTTTCAACCAGTGACGCAACTCATCTGCTACAGCGGAAGAAATGCCAATTAATTGATCGGCGAAATGCGTTATTTCTTCAAGCCAAGCGGTATATGTTTCAGCCGCACCTATTGGGAAAAATCCAGGTTTAAGTATGGGTAAAAGATCATAGACTAATACGCTAAACCGCATACCAAAAGCATGCCAGCGCAGAAATAGCCCCGATCGGGAAGCCTGGATTAATTCATTGGGGGCAAAATCGGCAGCATAAAAAATATCGCCAGGGTTAATATCAATAGCGTTATCAAGCAAACCAAAAGATGGCACTCCTAGAAGGTTAAAAGAAAATTTCCTCGCGTAGTAACAACACAAGAAGCCATCTGCATACGACAAATACACAGG
>JBEPVU010000053.1:0-9662 GCA_041690855.1 Gammaproteobacteria bacterium
TCATCACCCTGTAAAATAACACTCGGATATTTCCAGGTAATCGCTGAACCCGTTTCCACCTGCGTCCAGGAAATTTTAGATTTAACACCGCGGCAATGGCCACGCTTAGTGACAAAATTATAAATACCGCCACGGCCTTCTTCATCGCCCGGATACCAGTTTTGTACGGTAGAGTATTTTATTTCCGCATTATCCAGCGCAATTAATTCAACGACTGCGGCATGTAATTGATTTTCATCACGCATCGGCGCAGTGCAGCCCTCTAAATAACTGACATAACTCCCTTCATCGGCAATAATTAACGTGCGTTCAAATTGGCCGGTTTTAGCGGCATTAATGCGGAAATAAGTCGATAATTCCATCGGGCAACGTACGCCTTTTGGAATATAAACAAACGAACCATCCGTAAAAGCAGCGGAATTTAAACTGGCAAAAAAATTATCGGTATGCGGTACTACCGTACCTATATAACGTTCGACTAAGGCAGAATGTTGCTGCACTGCTTCGGAAAACGAACAAAAAATAATGCCTAATTCGGCTAATTTACCTTTAAAAGTAGTGGCGACTGATACGCTGTCAAATACCGCATCGACGGCAACGCCGGCCAGCAGCGCACGTTCATGTAGCGGAATACCTAATTTTTCGTAGGTTTGCAGTAATTTAGGATCGACTTCGTCCAGGCTTTTCGGCGCATTTTTTGCTTTTGGCGCCGAGTAGTAACTGATGGCCTGGTAATCAATCGGTGCATAATGCGTAGAAGACCAGTGCGGTTCTTTCATCGTCAACCAATGGCGGAAAGCTTGCAGACGCCAGTTGAGCATAAATTCAGGTTCATTTTTTTTGGCGGAAATCAGGCGGATCACGTCTTCATTCAGGCCGCAGGGTAGCGTATCGGCTTCAATATCGGTAATAAAGCCGTGTTTGTATTCCTGGCTGATTAATGTATTAATGGCACTTTGCGGCATTCAGACCTCAGTTGTTAAAAAATCGGTTGTCTCTTAATGACTAATATAGTGCTGTTTGTGGGGGGGTTGCAACTTTTATAAAGCGTACTACACTTTAAATTAAGTGTTCATGCTGATTTCTGACTTGAGCTGATTAATGAAAGTTTGGGAGATCGCATTGCTGATACGGTGTGCAAGCCCATCCGGAATGGGAAGCCTGAAGTATCACCTAGATCGCCACGTTGTAACTAAACAGGTTCAAGAATGCTAGAGGGTCGGCATAACACTTTTTTATTTTGTATTTTCACCTCTCCAGCGGGAGAGGTCGACCAAGCGTAGCTTGGGCGGGTGAGGGGAATTAAAAAAGTATTTATTCAATAATGAATGCGCTATAAAATTCCCCTCACCCGCCGCTATGCGGCGGCCTCTCCCGCTGGAGAGGCGAAAAATAGAAATTGACTTCAACCTTCATTTTACTTATGCCTACTTCTGACATTATCTATCTCCGCGAGCTTAAGATTGAAACAATGATTGGTGTGTTCGCGTGGGAGCAGCGGATTAAGCAGCCGGTTGTGCTGGATATTGAATGGGCGTTTGATATTCGTAAGGCGGCGCGTAGTGAGAAGGTGGGCGATTCCATTGATTATGTGGATGTGGCAGGAAAAGTGAGAGCGTTTGTTGCCGGTAAGACGTTTGTTTTATTGGAGACGCTGGTGGAGGATGTGGCGGATTTGTTGTTGCGGGAGTATAAGGTGAGTTGGGTGCGGGTGCGGGGTTGTAAGGTGGCCGCGGTGCCGAATGTGAAGGAAGTAGGGATTGTGATTGAGCGCAGTGCTTCAGTAAGCTAATAGTCCAGCGTACGTCCGCCATCTACGGCAATAACCTGTCCGGTGATGTAATCCGCCTGGTTAATCAGAAATAAAGCGGTTTTGGCAATGTCTTCTGGTGTGCCAGCGCGTTTTAACGGGGTGCGGGCGAGAATTCTGGTGCGGGTGGATTCATCGTATTCGTTTTCATCGTCTGGCCATAATACCACGCCAGGGGCAATAGCATTAACGCGCACCTGCGGCGCGAGTTCTTTTGCCAGCACTTTGGTCAGCATTAATAAACCTGCTTTGGCGATGCAATAGGCCGAAAAATCTTTTAAGGGTTGCCGGGCGCGTATATCGACCAGATTAATAATGCAGCCTTGTTGCTGGGTCAATAAAGGTGCGGCCGCCTGGGCGAGAAAGAACGGGCCTTTCAAATTGCTGGCGGATAAATCGTCCCATTGTTGTTCAGTGACTGTTCCTAAGGGTGTGGGATAGAAATTAGAGGCGTTATTGATAAGTACGTCTAATGTCCCCCATATTTGCTGCGCTGCCTGAATTAACGGTGAAAGTGTCTGAGTATTATTGAGATCAGCGGAAAGTATGGCGGCAGAATCAGCGCGTATTTTATTAAGTTCATCGCATAATGCCTGCGCTTCTTTAGCCGAGGAACGATAATGAATGATAATGCGCATGTTGTGCGCATGTAAATGACGCGCTATAACAGCGCCCACGCGGCGCGCACCGCCGGTGATTAAAACAACTTTTTGCATATATTTATTCCGTTTAAATGATTAAAAAACATGCTTCAAAATCCTATTCAATTACCTGTTCCCGATAACATCGCACTGGCGCACAGTAATAAACTATTGCAATTCATTAAGCAAGAAATCCAACAGCAAAATGGCGCTATTAGTTTTGCGCGTTTTATGGAGTTAGCATTATATGCGCCTGGCTTAGGTTATTACAGCGCGGGCGCGCAGAAATTGGGCGGTGCGGGTGATTTTGTAACGGCGCCGGAAATTTCACCGTTGTTTGCGCGCTGTATCGCCCGGCAGTGCGAGCAAGTCTTAGCCACGTTAAAGGGCGGTGATATTTTAGAATTAGGCGCTGGTTCCGGTCGGATGGCGGCCGATATTTTATTGGAATTAGAGCATTTAAAAGCATTACCTGCGCATTATTTTATTTTAGAAGTCAGCGCTGATTTGCGGCAACGGCAACAGCAATTATTGCAGCAATTAATCCCCCATTTGTATACGCGGATTCACTGGTTGTCTGCTTTGCCGGTTAAACCTTTACAAGGTGTAATAGTGGCTAATGAAGTATTAGACGCTATGCCGGTACAGCACTTTAGAGTAGAAAATAATGTTATAGCAGAATTAGGCGTTGCCTGGGAAAATGAGCAGTTAACGTTAAAAAAATTAGCTGACATTGATCCTGTATTATTGCAGGCGGTTGCACGGTTACGTGATGAATCTTTTAAAGAAACGCTGTCTTATCAAAGTGAAATTAATTTATTATTGCCAGGCTGGCTGCAAAGTCTGAGTGATTGTTTAGCGACAGGGTTATTGCTATTAATCGATTATGGTTTTCCGCAGGCAGAGTATTATCATCCCGATCGGTGTATGGGAACCTTAATGTGTCATTACCGGCATTATGCTCATACCGATCCTTTCTGGTTGCCGGGTTTACAGGATATAACCGCGCATGTCGATTTTACGGCTGTTGCAGAAGCGGCGCATACAGCCGGATTAACGGTAAATGGTTATGCCACACAGGCCGCATTTTTATTATCGTGCGGCTTGTTAACACTGGCGCAGACGACCGAAAGAATTGAGCAATTAAAATTAAGCCAACAAGCACAAAAATTGACTGCGCCCCATGAAATGGGGGAATTATTTAAGGTATTGGCCTTGACTCGGGAATTTGAACAGCCCTTATTGGGCTTTGTTTTGCAGAACCAGCGCGCACGCTTATGAAAAAGGTAATTGCTATTGCATGGCAAAAATGGTAATATTACCATAGGGTTAAGGATTAAAGAGAAGATTTTTCAGATTTAAGGATTTCTTAAGCTTTTTCGTATATAATTGTAAGAGAAAGCATACAAGCTTATGGGTTAAGGGAGTTGATTATTACATTAAATGACAGAATTAAGGTAGGGTAGGGGTATGACTATAGAAGATCAGAATGGTTGGCAGCGGATTATACCTGCAGAAATTGTTGCTCAGGTTTTAGGTGATGAAAAGTTACGTGTAAAATTGCAATCCTTATCTCTAAATATTGATCCGGTAAAGGGAGCGCAAGAGTTGGGTATACTGGACGAAATAATGCGCATTATCCGTACTAGTCTTGAAAGTTTTCACAAAATAACCGGCCAAAAAAGCGATGTTATTAAAAAAGTTGGCGTAGACGGCATGACCGATAGGGAAGCTTATGAACTTGCAGGAAAATTTGTGAGTCAAATAGTCGGCATCCTGCGTGAGAAGCTCTATAAGCAGGAGCGTCCTGTTATTTCGAATCCAGCTACTTCAGTTACTCCTTATTTATAGCAAAAAATTCAGCTTTAGTCTTAACTCATAATTAGTTAAGATACCGAAGCTGAATTTCCGTTTGTATTTCTAATTGTTATATACTCTTTTTAATTATTCCGTTGCGCGGCACAAACTCTATGGCATCATTGGACGAAGAAACAAAAGCCAATATCGAAATATTAAAAGCACTCAATGAAGCGATTGAAAAAGGCCCTTGGGAGCATAATCTGTTTTTTCGTGGTATTGGTAAAAAATTACGCGATGCGCGGGACAGGTTTCAGCGCGAGTTGGGGCTGGAGCAGCTTTTGAGCGTGGAACCACTAGAAAATGCTGTGAGTGAAACTGATCAACAATTGATGGAGGTTTATATTTCACTTTATCAATCCGAAGGCGCTAATATGCAGAGATGGGCTAGTGTGATTGGTACGCTGGTGGGGCATTCTGTCAGCCGCCCTGTTTACAAAAGCGAAGAGGACATTCAAACGGCCATCCGCGCTAAAGAATATAAGCTAAATGATGGTTATGTCGCTGTTTGGGTCAAAATAGACTCTATTCTCAAACCTTATGGCGATAAACCGCCACTCGATCGCTTCGGACGTGAACTATTAGTATTGCGTGAGGATGCCGTTCAATTGAGTAACATTCTCTATTTTGTTCACCAGAGCGGCCGTTATTCTTTGGAACGCGGTGTATTAGTTAAAATATAGCTTCTCATGTACTATACTGAGCTTATAGCCAATAATATGTAAGGAATATTATGCCAGGGGCACAACAACAACAGCAGCAGGGTGGCGATAATTCATTAGCGCCTTTTTGGATTATTGTCGCAATTTTTGCTGTGGTATGGATTATCTGGTATTTCGGCCATGAGCAGATTTCGCTGGTTGTTTTAAAGCTCCGGCTTTATGAAGGCTATTTAATCCGATTATTCACGTCCAACGTTAATCCTGTTATTCACGTGATTAACAACAGTGTTCCCGCCGATATGAGTTTTAAAGATCTGGCCAGGATCAGTGAATTGATCGGTAATTACTTACGCTATCCCATCGCTATTTTATTATTTGTATTAGCCATAGTCATTTACTTTAGTAATCCTACGTTGCGGTTTAAAAAAACGTATTCTATACAAATGTTAGTGGATGCTGAAAAAGAAAGCTGGCCGCAGATTATGCCGATAGCCAATCTGGATCTGGTAGCTGCTAATATCGATGAAGGCCCCTGGGCAATGGCGTTAACGCCATTGCAATTTGCCAAAAAATATCACTTATTACAGGAAGAGCATGTTGTTTCAAACGATCCTAATATGTTGCAGTTTGTTAAAGTGATTGCTAATTTACGCAGAGAAGAAGCGTACCGCATTTTTTCATTACAGGTAGGCCGTTACTGGACAGGTATAGAACATTTAAATGCTTATACCCGCGCATTGTTTGCGATTTTTGCTGCCAGGGCTGATCGAAATCGCGATGGCGCGAATAAATTATTGACGCAAATTGCGGAGTCGGTAGCGACCGGCAAATTAAATTTTGCCGGTGCTGATGAATTGCTGGCAAAGCATAAAAATAATAAAGACGTTGTGAAAGTAATGGAAAAATATGCTTTTGTATTAACTGTGATGGCGTCTATGTTGTTGCTTGCACGTACGGATGGCGTATTGGCAACGGCGGATTTTCTATGGTTAAAACCCGTGGATAGAACGCTGTGGTATATACTAAATTCTGTCGGTCGGCAGACGCCTTTTTCTGAAGTAGGCGGGCCTTTTGCCCATTGGGTGGCTGAACGGACGATGCAGCGTAGATTAATGGTACCCATGGTAGATGAAGCGGTAAATGCGTTGGATATTGCGATTAAGGAAGTATTGTATATACCGGATGAAAAATAGTTAAACTTCAGCTATAACGAAAACAAATAAATTAAGTAAGTCTTCTCCGAAACGAGGTTTATGGCATGCCGATGATGCGCGGTCTTGATCAGAAACAGGAACAAGATCCACGACAGCTAATCCGAGATACACGAACGCTCGGACAACGGATGGCGGATTTTTTCAAAAATCCCGTTAACGTTACTATTTTGCTGTTTGGTTGTGCATTGGCCAGTTTTTTTCTGCCGGGTATTACCGATTTGTTTTTAGTCATGGGCGTTGGTTTTTTCCTTTACGCCTATACCCGCAAAACTAGTTTGCCTTTCCGTATGCCACAACGTTCGGGTATGCCGGATTATAACGATCCCTTACCCGGTTCTACTAAACCGCGTAAAGCGCGCGGTATCAGTTTATTCGGCAATGATCGCTTTACCAATGAAGAAATCTGGTTTAATAACGATGATATGCGTACTCACGCGCTGATCTTCGGTTCAACGGGTAGTGGTAAAACAGAAGCGTTAGTTTCAATTGCGTTTAATTCATTAGTGCAGGGCAGCGGTTTTATTTATGTAGATGGTAAAGGTGATAATAGTTTATTTGCCAAAGTGTTTTCCATGGCGCGCCGGATGGGCAGAGATGATGATATTCTGCTGATTAATTTTATGACCGGTGCGCGCGATATTGTTGGCCCGCAGGAAAAACGGCTTTCCAATACGATGAATCCATTTGCGAATGGTTCTTCCAGTATGCTTTCACAGTTGGTTGTCAGCTTAATGGATTCAGGCGGTTCTTCACCCGATGGTGATATGTGGAAAGGCCGTGCGATTGTCTTCGTTGAAGCTTTAATGAAAGTGCTGGTTTATATGCGCGATAAAGGCGCTATTCTGTTAGATGCCAATACCGTGCGTAATTATTTTGAATTGTCACGCCTGGAAGCCATTGCAGTCGATAAACAATTTCCGCGTGATGAGCAGGAGCCAGTCAGTCTGGCGGATGCGCCTTCCGTGGTGATTGAACCTATTGCCAACTATATTAAAAACTTGCCAGGTTATGATCCTTCTAAAAAAGGCAAGCAGGTTTCGCAGGTATTAGAGCAGCATGGGTTTATTACCATGCAGTTAACCAAAGTATTCGGTTCGTTAGCCGATACTTACGGCCATATTCTGCGTACCAATCTGGCGGAAGTAGATTTAAAAGATGTTGTGTTAAATCGCCGTATTTTAGTGGTGTTATTGCCTGCTTTTGAAAAATCGCCCGATGAATTATCAAATTTAGGTAAAGTGATTGTTGCATCCTTAAAATCCATGCTGGCTGCTGGTTTAGGCGAAGATGTGGAAGGTGATTATCGTGATGTTATTCAACGTAAACCCACCAATTCACCTACGCCTTATCTTTGTATCTTAGACGAGTATGGTTATTACGCTGTGAAAGGCTTTGCCGTTGTGCCAGCACAGGCGCGTTCGTTAGGCTTCTCGATTATTTTTGCTGGTCAGGATTTGCCGGCTTTCCAGAAAGCTTCTAAAGAAGAAGCGCTGTCTATTGGCGCGAATACCAATATTAAAATTTGTATGAAGCTGGAAGATCCTTTAGACACCTGGGATTTCTTTAATAAAACAGCAGGCGAATCTTACGTAACTAAAGTAGATTCTTTTCAGACTAAACCGGAAAGTATGCTCAATAATTATATGGATACGCGCAGTTCTTCTGCCGAGAAACGCGCGCGTATTGATCTGCTGGATTTAAAAGAACAACGTGAAGGTGAAGCGCATATCTTTTTTAAATCCAAGATTGTACGGGCGAAAATGTTTTATGCCGATCCTAAACCTGTTAAACGGATGCGTCTCAACCAGTTCCTGAAAGTCAGCCCACCATTGACACGTGTTATGGTTGATCTAGAACGTCGTATCAAACGCTTCCAGGACGTGATTGATGCGGGTCATTTCTTTGCTAATGCACTGACTGAATCGGAAGAAATTAGTTTAATTGCCAGGTTAATGCGGGAAAATGAAATGCAGGAGCCTATTGAACGTGGCGTGAGCGCGTTATTGGCAGTACATGGACAGAACGAGTCTGAAACCGTTGTAGAAGAAGAAGTGGAGTTACCTGATGAACAGCTCGATGTGTTTACTGGCTTAAGACTGGATGAGAGTGATCGTTTAAATCTATTAGCTGATGATTACGATAAATTTGCTTTATCCTTACTGAATCGTCCTACTACCCGTGAAAATGTAGGACTGGTAGAAAGATTAACCGGTAAGACTGATAAGCATTCACAAGGTATTGCGGAAGAGATTATTAAAGACATGCGCATTGCCACGCATTATCCACCGACCTTTATGGAAATACCCACCAGCGCTGAGCTGACGGATGTTGTGAATGAATTAGTTGAACGCATTCAGTCAGAACGCACCCGCAAAGAAACCGCTGCTTCTTGAAAATTGTAAGACACTTTGCAATTTTCGAGTGTTATAGCTGAATTTCACCTCTCCCCCCGGGAGAGGTCGCCGCGTAGCGGCGGGTGAGGGAGCTCTTATTAGCATGCAATTCATTATTGCTTGCAATAGTAGATAGTAGTTCTTCTGATGTTATGGAATTTTATTCTCTTTTAGTGCCTTTTCTAACAAGGGTTGTTTCTCTTCCTGGCCTTTACAACACTTGAAAAATAGAAATCGTAAACCATTTTTATGTGATGAAACAAGGCCTTGTTCTTGAATATTATTTTCTTGATTAGGCGCGGGTATTATAATGAGGTCATTAAATGCCTGTTTATCCAAATTCAATAAATCTTTTAACTGGGGTTCTTCTAATTGATTCAGATCTTCTTGTAATTGATCGCCATCCATCAGCGAGACGCCATTTTTTAATTGTTCAATGCAGGCCATTGTTTCGGCAACCATCTTAGTTTCATTACCGCCAAAATGTAGCGCGAATTTACCCAGCATGGCGCGATAAAAATCGATTAACGCCAATAAACTTAAAAAAGGAAGACTGGTTTTTGCTAACAAAAGTAAAATAGGCCGCAAAAAATCCCAGCGCTTAGCTGCAAAATTATCTTCAATTAACTGACACGCAGCGCCATAAGCAAAGCAACTGAGATAAACATTAATTAACATTAATAAAGCAAATGTTTTAGGATAGAATTTAACTTCCAGTGGAATTTTACTTTCATTTTTGCCCCAGGAGGTTAAATAATCATAGGTGTTTGTTAAAAAAGTGCCGCCAAAATAAGAAAAAAGAACCGTTAAAAAATAGAGTGATGGCGCAGATGCCAGCAATGCTTTAGTTTCACTGCCAAAGTAATCTTCTAACTGATTGACTGGATTCACTAAATAACCTATGAGACCTGAAACAAACCACCCAACGCCTACAAGATAAGCCGTTTTTCTTAACACGGAATTAACGCTGCTTAAACAGGCCATGGCAGTGGAATGCGGTTGTTCAGGGTCATTATAAGTACTGCCATAAATGGTTAATGCCTGCCGCTTTGCGTCAGCCCCTGTCATTGCAATTATTGTATGAC
>JBEPVU010000054.1:0-9615 GCA_041690855.1 Gammaproteobacteria bacterium
CCCTAATACTCTCGGCCGATTGTTCAAGCCGTCCCCGTTGTTGATCTAATATTGTCTGCTCATGCTGTTCAATCTTTTTTTCAGATCCCCCAAGAGCAACCTGCAAGCCTTCGATTTCCGTATTTAATGCTGCAATTCTTTCTTCGTATTCTTTTTGCTTTTTAAGCAGTTCAGCCTGATTTAATTTTTCTGTCGGATCTTCTTGGTTGTTAATCTCTTGTTGCGGAGTGGTCAGTGATTTTTCTTTTTCTAATTCCTTTAAAAGCGCTATTAATTTTTGCTGCTGCATAAATAAACTTTGGAGTAATGTGATGAATTTCTCTTTTTCCAATTGGAATTGATATTTTCGTATAAGGTTCATCAATATATTAGTGGCGCTATAAGGATGTTTTGCTTCCAGCTCGGGTGATATTTTAATGAGTTCTAGTTCATTTTTAGCATTTTTATAGAGTTCTTGCAGTGTTTCTTTCTTCATGCCCAATGAACTTGCCATTTTGCTTAAGGCCTGCTCATTGGTAAATTGCGCTTCGTATTTTTCAAGTAACTCTAATACTTCATGATAAGAAGGTCTGTTTTTCGGCATGACAACACCCTATATTTAAATGGTAAATAATAACAATTATATACGATATTGCTGTTTTAGGCTAATTGGCCGCTGAAATAAACCAGCCGATAGAGCTGATCGGGCTGATAAATTAAGGCATTGCCCCACCCCCCCCAGTCACTTAAAACAATCCTTTTAAAGGGCAGGTTTGCATAATGCAGTTCCAGGCAGGGACGGTGAGTATGTCCATGAATCAATAGCTCCGCCTGATGGTCACGGATGGCTTGCTGGATAGCGGCTTCAGTAGCGTCACTGATTCTCAGGTAGTTACTATCGGTTTTCAAACTGCTTTGTTTGCGCAGGTAAGCGGCTATTTTGCGCCGGATAAACAACGGCAGGCTTAAGAAAAGCCACTGAATAACAGGATTGCGGACAAAGCGGCGAAAACGTAAATAATCTGTATCCTGTGCGCATAAAATGTCGCCATGCATCAATAGAGTAGGGGTTCCATAGAGATCAATCACGGTAGGATCAGCCAGCAACTGGCAACCACTGGGCTGAGCAAATCCCTGTCCCAGCAAAAAATCACGATTGCCGGCCATGAGATAAACTGGCACACCGCTTTGCGTCAATGCTTTTAAGGCATGACTAAGGGTCGCCGTAAAAGCGTTTTGATCGTCATCTCCCAGCCATACCTCAAAAAAATCCCCTAAAATGTAAAGCGCATCCGCCTGTCTAGCCTGCGTGTTTAAGAAATTTAAGAAAATAGCGGTCAACTCAGGATGACCAGGATCGAGGTGTAAATCTGAGATAAAAAGAGTATACATACGATTTTTTTTCAGCTAAATTTAAGTCTTTAATTGAATAGAATTATTATGAATAAAACGCGCTTCGCTCCCAGCCCAACCGGCTATATTCACATCGGCAACGTTAGGACTGCTTTATTTAATGCTTTATTAGCGCTTTATGATAAAGGTATTTTTCTGCTGCGTATAGAAGATACTGATCAAAGCCGTTCTGAAGAAGAATATATTCAGCAATTGCAGGAAGATTTAACCTGGATGGGATTAATCTGGCAAGAAGGGCCAAACGCAGGCGGCGAATCCGCCCCGTATTTTCAATCGCAGCGGCAGGCCATTTATAATCAATATTATCAGCAATTAGAAGCAGCTCATTTAGTTTATCCGTGTTTTTGTACGGAACAGGAACTGGCGATTGCCCGTAAAGTTCAACTGGCCGCCAGCAAACCACCGCGTTATCAAGGTATTTGCCGCCATCTTTCTACTGAGCAAATCGCCGAAAAACAAGCACAGGGCATTAAACCAACACTGCGTTTTCGCGTGCCTGATAATGAAATGATTGAATTCACTGATTTTGTACGCGGCGCACAGCGGTTTGCTACCAGTGAAATCGGCGATTTTGTGATCAGAAGAGGGGACGGCACCGCTGCTTTTTTCTTCTGCAACGCCATTGATGACGCAATGATGGGCATCACGCATGTATTACGCGGTGAAGATCATTTAACGAATACGCCGCGTCAATTAATGATTTTGCAGGCGCTGAACTTGCCTGCGCCGCACTATGGCCACCTTGCTTTAATAGTGGGAGCAGACGGCGCGCCTTTATCAAAACGGCATGGCAGTAAAAGCATCAAAGAACTTAAACAGCTCGGCTTTTTACCGCAAGCGCTGGTGAATTATTTAGCCCGATTAGGCCATTATTATCCTCATAACAATTTTATGAGCCTAGAACAATTAGCGGCAGAATTTTCCATGCAATCATTAGGTTCAGCGCCCGCCCATTATGATGAAGCACAATTGCTTTATTGGCAGAAACAGGCAGTGCAGCATTTAGATAAGAAAGCTTTATGGCAATGGTTGCCTCCTGAAGTACAACAAATAATACCCTCTGCCGCAAAAGAACTTTTTATGCAGACCATACATGCCAATATTACTTTTCCTGGCGATGCTTTACAGTGGGCAAAAATATTTTTTACGGATTTACAATATACTGCAGAAGCAGAACTTATTTTAAAACAAGCAACCGCAGAATTTTTTACCACGGCTATAACGGCGCTGCAGCAAACCGGCGCGGATTTTAAAGCGTTAAGCCAAGTTATTGCAGCAAAATTAAACATCAAAGGCAAAGCTTTATTTCAGCCATTGCGTGTAGCATTGACCGGTGAATTACATGGCCCTGAAATGGCGCCTATCATTGAATTATTAGGCCAAGAAAAAATCCTGCTGCGTCTGCAACAGGCCGCTGCAATTATTTAAGCCAGACAGAAACAAGGTGATATCGCTATGACAAAATCAATATGTCTATTCAATCACAAAGGTGGCGTTAGTAAAACAACAACCTCATTTAACTTGGGGTGGAGCCTGGCAATGCTAGGTAAAAAAGTTTTAATGGTTGATTTGGATTCACAATGCAATCTTACAGGCCTTGTGCTGGGTTATAGCGCGGTTGATGATGAAAGTATGGATTTATTCTATTCCAGCCGCCAGAATTTAACTATGAAACCCATTGTAGAAGCGCTCATTAATGGCATCTCATCAGAAGACTATATAAAAACGGAAACTGGCAAGTTGTTAGAAACGACACATGAAAATCTTTTCCTACTGCCTGGACATCTTGATATTGCTGATTTAGATTCTCAGATTAGTCTTTCATTAAAAATAGCATCTGGCGTTCCAGCCACTAGAAATATCCCCGGCAATTTACCTAAAATGCTGCAGGAAATCGCAAAAAGAGAAAATATAGATTATCTCATTTATGATCTTAGCCCAAATGTTGGCGGGTTAAATGAAGTTATTCTAATGTCCAGTGATTATTTTATTGTTCCTACCTCGCCTGATTATTTTTGCTTGCAGGCAATAAGTTCTCTCGAAAAAAATATAACCAAGTGGCACACTGAAATTGCCCGATTTAAAACCGATAATAAATTTGATAGTAGAGTATTCCCAATACGAAACCAGCCGGTATTTCTGGGCGCAATACAGCAGCGATATAGACCTAGAAATGAAAAACCTGCAACGTCTTTTCAAAAGTGGATAGATATAATAAGAGAGGCTGTCAATAAAAAATTTGTTCCTTCGCTAGAAAAAATTGACTGTGTTATTAGCAGACAACAAATTGAAAACACATTAAAGGGTTCTAATTTGAAGCCCTATGATTTAGCCCATGTACCTGATTTTAACTCGCTTATTGCCATCAGCCAGCAATTATCAAAACCTGTTTTCGCATTAACCGATGAGGAAATTAAAACGACTGGCGAAGTTTTTGGTCATGCTGAAAATACTATGTTAACCAGTAGAGATAATTTTTCGACTATTTTTAGAGAATTAGGACAAAGAGTGTTATCGCTAACAGAGTAATGATTATTTTTAGCTAATTAAATATAGGATTCGCCCGAATTATGTTACATATTTACAATACACTGACACAAAAAAAAGAAGTATTTAAACCCATACAAGCCGGTAAAGTCGGCATTTATCTCTGTGGTATGACCGTTTACGATCATATGCATATCGGACATGCGCGTTGTTCTATTATATTTGACGTGGTCGTGCGCTTTTTGCGTATGCAGAGTTATGACGTTAATTATGTACGTAACATTACGGATGTTGATGATAAAATTATTAAACGTGCGCAGGAAAATAATGAAACGATCACTGCTTTAACTGAGCGTGTTATTGCCGCGATGAATCAGGATATGACGGCGTTAAATATTTTACCGCCCAGTATTGAACCACGCGCTACGCAACATATTGATCCTATCGTTGCTATGATTAAAACCCTGCTGGAAAAAAAATATGCGTATATTGCCAATAATGGTGATGTATATTATGCCGTTAATCAATTTAAAAGTTACGGCCAGTTAGCGCATCAGGAATTAGAACAATTACGTGCCGGCGCACGGGTTGCGGTGAATGATAATAAACACGAGCTCTTAGATTTTGTGTTATGGAAATTGGCTAAACCCGGTGAACCGAGCTGGGAATCTCCGTGGGGCGCTGGCCGGCCAGGCTGGCATATTGAATGTTCCGCCATGTCGCTAGACTGCTTAGGCAGTCATTTTGATATACACGGCGGCGGCCATGATTTAATTTTTCCGCACCATCAAAATGAAATCGCGCAATCCGAAGCCACGACTGGCGAAAAATTTGTTAATACCTGGATGCACATTGGTTTTGTACAAGTTGATAAAGAAAAAATGTCAAAATCACTGGGTAACTTTTCCACAGTAAAAGATATTCTAGCGGAATATCCACCGGAAATAGTGCGTTATTTTTTAATTGCTAGTCACTATCGCAGCCCGGTAAATTATTCAAAAGAAAATTTACTCAGCGCACATCACGCATTAACACGTTTTTATACGGCTTTGCGCGATTTGCCTGTTGTCGCTGAATTTGTTGAAAATAATTATCAGACGCGCTTTATCGAAGCCATGAACGATGATTTTAATACACCGGAAGCATTGGCCGTATTATTTGATCTGGCGCGCGAAATTAATCGAGTACGTAGTGAAGATACTGATTTAGCGGGGCAATTAGGCGCACAGTTGCGTTATCTCGGCAATATTTTAGGATTGCTGCAACAAAACCCCGCGGAATTTTTACAGGCAGCAACCGAAGAGGTTGACACTGCCGCTATCGAAAATTTAATTCAAGCCAGAAACGAAGCCCGTCAGGCCAAAAACTGGAAAGGCGCAGATTTGATTCGTGATCAACTCCTGGAAATGGGAATTATTTTAGAAGATGGTGCGGCAGGCACCACCTGGCGTAAAAATAGTTGTTGAGGATTTAAAGCTCAACGGGATGAGTATATGCCTGATTAAACGTTATCTTTG
Source organism: Gammaproteobacteria bacterium (assembly GCA_041690855.1). Lineage (GTDB taxonomy): Bacteria > Pseudomonadota > Gammaproteobacteria > CAIUAS01 > CAIUAS01 > CAIUAS01. The sequence goes on from JBEPVU010000054.1 coordinate 5,397, forward strand.
CTAAACGTACAACCATCCGCACGTGTTGAAATACAAGCTGATTGAGCGGGAACAATTGACCAATCGCCTGTAACGCCTTTAAAAGGGCCTTTCTCATTATCACTCTTCAGATATACTGTTGATGCATCTGGCTGAGCAGTCGTTGCATGATAAATGCAATTAATATCAGTTAATTTACCGAGTTTAGTTGGAATTGAAACGCCATCAAATGATTGAAATGGCCCTTTTCCAATGGGATACGGAGTGCTATATAGCCAGGTGACCCCCTGATCGACAAAATTTTCTATTCCATTTGCGCCTTGGGTTTGCAAAATGCTGTTTAAAGTAGCGATACTAGGGCAATGTATAGCTGTAGCTGTGGAAACTGGTGTATCTGCATAAGCGGTAGTCGTCATGCAAGCAGCGCCCAGCGCCGCTAATAGAACTGCTTTTGATAAAGATAAAGTAGGGTTCATTTATTTTTCTCCAAAAAGTTACGCCATCTGATTGATGAACTGTAAGCTAAATTTTAGCAAACAAACCTTAAGGTTTCCTTAACGACTTCTTCCAATGCGGTTGTTTTTTCTCTAAAAAAGCGTTAATGCCTTCCTGGCCTTCTGCAGAAACACGTATTCTAGCGATACAATCGATTGTTTTTGTGATTATTTTATCATTCAGCATACTTTGATTTAATTGCCCTAATAACCCTTTGGTTTCCTGCAAAGCCTGCGGACTGTTATTAAGCAGAGACTGTGCCATTTGCCAACCTGTGTCCATAAGCAAATGAGCGCTTGTTATCTGATGAATTAATCCTAAACGATAGGCTTCCTGCACATCAAATATTTCAGCAGTTAAAAAATAACGCCTGGCGGCTCGAACGCCCATTGCCTGGATTATATAAGGGCTGATAATCGCAGGAACTAAACCTAATTTAGTTTCAGAAAAACAAAAAGTCGCTGTTTCGCTTGCGATGGCAATATCACAGCACGCAATCAATCCAACGCCGCCGCCATAAGCAGCGCCTTGTACTAAGGCAATTGTTGGTTTTGATAAATTCGCTAAAATCTGCATTAAATCTGCCAATGCTTTAGCATCGGCAATATTTTCCTCATAGGAATAATCCACCATTTTACGCATCCAGCCCAAATCAGCGCCCGCGCAAAAACTTTTACCGTTCGCTGCAAGTATCACCACACGCACCTCGGCATCCGCCTCAGCTTTTTTTAATGCTTCCGTCAGTGAATAAATAACTTCTTCATTAAAAGCATTATGCAGCTCAGGACGATTAAGCGTTAGGGTAAATATATGATGATTAACACTCGTTATGATTAATTTATTCTCACTCATTGTTAATCCTTTTTTGCTATTAATTCACGATTGCGAATTTTTTTTGCTATCGCTGAGTGAAATTCAACTTCTGTAAGGATACTAATATAGGCATCAGAAAGTTGTGCTAAACCAGTTTGTGCATATAAGGAAGTGCTATCATTGCAATAATAAGCTGTAATAACAGAAGTATCTAAATAATAATCCATTTAGCTACGTCCTTTAATAAGAATTTCTGTAAGTGATTCACCTTTATAAACGATAGATCTTCGAAATTCTGTAAGATCAGGGAAGCGTTTGCTATTTATTGATTTACTAGATTTAGCTATAGCGTCTATCTTAGTGGTTTTAGAGTTTTTTGCTTTGGTATATGCTTTGTTCGTCATAATAATGCACCTATAATTCTTAATAAAAACTATATCTGCATAAAGTATAGCGCTTATTTTAACGTTTTACTAGTGATTACATCCTGAAAACCCCAAATTCCGTTGGCAGAATAGGCGCGTTTAATGAAGCGGAAATGGCTAAGCCTAACACTTTGCGGGTATCAATCGGATCAATAATCCCATCGTCCCACAAACGTGCGCTGGAATAATAAGGATGGCCGTGTTGATCATACGTTTCCCGCATAGCCGCTTTAAATTGTTCTTCCGTTTCTACTGGCCAATTTTCACCTTGCTTCGCTTTACTCTCACGCGTAATTTGCGCCAGTACGCTGGCCGCTTGTTCGCCGCCCATCACAGAAATTCTAGCATTAGGCCACATCCATAAAAAACGCGGACTATACGCACGACCGCACATGCCATAATTACCCGCGCCAAAACTGCCGCCAATAATTACCGTAAATTTCGGCACTTGCGCACACGCAACCGCCATAACCATTTTAGCGCCATTTTTAGCAATACCCGCCGTTTCATATTTGCTGCCTACCATAAAACCGGTGATATTCTGCAAAAATACTAACGGAATTTTACGTTGACAGCATAGCTCAATAAAATGCGTGCCTTTTAAAGCGGATTCGGAAAATAAAATACCGTTGTTCGCAATAATACCCACTGGATAACCATAAATATGCGCAAAACCACACACCAGTGTTGTACCGTATAACGGTTTAAATTCATCAAATGCAGACGCATCTACTATACGCGCAATTACTTCCCGTACATCATAAGGCTTGCGTGCATCAGCAGGAATAATGCCATGCAGCTCGGCAGGATCATAATGTGGTTCTTGTGGCTCTTGCACAGCCAGATTAATTTTTTTGACGCGATTTAAATTAGCGATTAAACGGCGCGCCATTTGTAATGCATGTTGATCATCCTGCGCATAATGGTCAGCCACGCCGGAAGTACGACAATGTACCTCGGCGCCGCCTAAATCTTCCGCGCTGACTATTTCACCAGTCGCCGCTTTTACTAAGGGTGGGCCTGCGAGAAAAATCGTTGCTTGATTTTTCACCATGATACTTTCATCCGCCATAGCAGGCACATAAGCGCCGCCCGCTGTGCAGGAACCCATTACCACAGCAATTTGCGCAATATTATTAGCGGACATACGCGCCTGGTTGAAAAAAATACGGCCAAAATGATCACGATCGGGAAATACTTCATCTTGCTTAGGCAAAAAAGCGCCGCCGGAATCTACTAAATAAATACACGGTAAATGATTTTGTTCAGCGATTTCCTGCGCCCGCAAATGCTTTTTAACCGTGATAGGATAATAAGTGCCACCTTTAACAGTCGCATCATTAATAACAATCATACATTCCTGCTGATTAATACAGCCTATGCCCGTGATAATGCCGCCGGCTGGAACTTCATCATTATAAAGTTTATAACCGGCTAATTGTGATAATTCTAAAAATGCAGTGCCAGGATCTAATAAATAATTTAACCGTTCACGCGGCAATAATTTACCTTGCGCTATATGTTTTTGCCGTGCATGTTCCATGCCGCCCATGGCAATTAAAGCAATACGCTCTTTTAAATCTTGTATCAGCGCCAGCATTGCCGCTTGGTTTTCCTGAAAAATCTGCGCTTTCGGATTAATTAAACTTTGTATCAGCGGCATAGTATTTCCTTATTTATGAAACGCCAGACAGGTTATTAACATAATCCAGACAACCCAGGCAATTAAATAAATGTAATGCAATTCCCGGCGTGTAATCAGCCAATAAATAAAACCGGGCAGAGCAGTGATAATAATCGGCGTCAACATCAAACTAATGGCGCCACTGAACAATCGGCCGATAGTGCTGTTTGAAAAAATTCCACTGAGAAAATGCGCAATCAACCCGTGTAAGTAGACTAAGATATTTAACAACATGCCAATTTCACGTAATACGAAAATGGCGATAATGCTCAATAAAATCAGCAAAGCAATATGTCTTAACATGGTGAAATCCTGCCCCAAAAATTTAAAACATGGTCTATAGTAAAACTTAAGAAGAGAGAATAAGCAAAAAACACAGTCACGGCAAGGCGTGAAAGGAGATTGTTATGCGTAAAATTTTGCTATCTACAGCAGTAGTAGCTTTATTGGCTATTGCAGGGCCTGCATGGGCTATTCAGCCTTATTTACAGAATTTATGCCAGGATCCTAAATTTACCTGTATTAAAGTGCATAAGGGTGAAACATGGGAAAGTTTATTTGCTGATCCAGAACTGAAAGGCATTGTGATGCGGCTTAACCGTGTCAATATACAACCACGAACAGGGCAATTGATTGTAGTACCTAACGATATGGTCAATGTAAAATTGATAGATTTAGCGCCTTTTGAACCGCAGATTCAACCGCCTGGTCAGAAAACTATTATCTTTAACCCGGCTGTTCATGCCTGGGCGGCTTATAGTCAGATTGGACAGTTAGTGAAATGGGGGCCTGCTTCGGGCGGGCGTGATTATTGCCCTGATAT
>JBEPVU010000055.1:0-9570 GCA_041690855.1 Gammaproteobacteria bacterium
ACCTATCGCAAAGTGTATTGAGAATATTAAGCTAAATAACACTAGGCTAAGATAATTTCCAGGTAACCAAATTAATAATTGATTCTTGTCGGCTTTAATAGAAGTTTTACTGCGAATTAATATACCTATTGCTATCCCCATAATAAGGCCCAAGCCAATAATCCAATTATTTGAAATAAAATTTTCATTAATCGCTTGATAAAATAAATACATAAAAATAACGGGAGTTATTAGCAGTTTTTTTACTGGCATAACTCTATCTTTAAAGCTAGGGATAACGACAAAAATAATAATGGCTATGATCATTAACACAATCCAGATACTCATGATTTTCCTCCGCGATTCATTTTTTCTAATTCATTGATAACATCATCGCACCATTTTAATTTTGCTTCAGCGAGTTCGACTCCATATTGAATTGACATTTCCCAATAAGGAAGATGAAAGGAATCTTTATATTCGTGTGCTAACTGCTTTTTTGTTTCAGCGAATTGAAAAAGCATTGCTTTAGTCTGATAGCGATGTGCTTGAACATGTTCAAGGCTAATTGTAGGCGAAACATTCGCGCCAAAAAATAATTTGAGCATAAATTCGTTACGAATAATGTGTGTTTCAGGTTTTTGTGCAAGCCATTTTTTTAATGCGGTTCTGCCTTTAGTGGTGATGTTATATACCTTTTTTTGGCGTGCGCTTGTTTTGTCTGCTTTACATAAAACGAACCCGAGCGTAATTAGCGCGGTCAGTGCGGGATAAAGTTGACCATCGCTTTCTGACCAAAAATTAGCTGTGCTTTGTTGCATGACCTGGCGTATTTCATAGCCTGACATGGGGGCAATAGAGAGCATGCCTAAAATGGCATAGTGAGTTTTATTTGTCTTTGCCATAGTTGTAATCTTTAAGATATCTCTAAAAGAGGTATGTTAACGCAAAATAATACTTGTTGGCAAGGATTTTTGCGCAATTGCAAGCTCAATTAATATTAAGGATGTGCTTATCATGACGCTAGGGTAGGGAAGAAATCGCATTGAAGAATATGATAAGATGATGGCAAAATAGGTGGCAATGACGAGTAAGCCAGGTTAAATTAATTATAAAGAGAAAAGTTATGCTTCATAAAAATACTATTAGTCTTCTGGGTTATGCTTCAGGTGTCGCAGCGGGGAATCCAGGTTGTAAGGATGGTCCTGATCTTTTATATAAATCTGATTTAGTAGAACAATTAAAACACCTAGGTTGGCAGGCCAATTGGGAAGCGATGCTTTATCCGTCATTAATAGAGCCAAAGCTTGAAGTGGTGACTTATCTTTGCACGCAACTGGCCATCAAAGTTAAGCGCCTGGTTGAACACAATCGGTTTTTTACGGTTTTTGGCGGTGATCATTCTTGCGCCATAGGAACCTGGAGTGGCGTTGCGAGCGCTTTAGCGCCGCAAGGCGCTGTGGGATTAATCTGGTTTGACGCCCATATGGATAGTCATACATTTGAAACAACGCCGAGTGGCAATATTCACGGTATGCCGGTTGCAGGTTTATTAGGCCATGGCGCGGCGGAATTAATTAATATTATAACGGCAACGCCCAAATTATTGCCCGAAAATGTTTGTTTAATCGGCATCCGCAGTTTTGAAGCGGGAGAAGCGGAATTGCTGAAAAATTTAGGCGTAAGGATTTATTATATGGAAGAAATAAAACAGCGTGGTTTAGCAGCCGTGGTGCAGGAAGCAATAGAAATCGTGACGCGCACAACGGTGGCATTTGGGGTTAGCCTGGATTTGGATGGTATTGATCCAGAGGATGCGCCTGCCGTGGGTACGCCGGAACCGGATGGTATTGCAGCCACTGCTTTACTGGAAGCCTTGCCGCTAATCAGCGCGCAGGCAAAATTTATTGGCGCGGAAATTACGGAATATAATCCGCATCATGATAAAAATGATCTGACGAAAAACTTAGTCCCACAATTGTTAAATGCGTTATTGCCCAGGAGTTTATAATAATGAATAAATTTGTTGAATTAGAAGATCGTTATGGTGCGCATAATTATCATCCTCTGCCGGTTACTTTAACGCGAGGTGAAGGCATTTATGTGTGGGACATAGAAGGCAAACGTTATATGGATATGATGAGCGCTTATTCTGCGGTGAGCCATGGACATTGTCATCCACGGTTAGTGGCAGCTTTAACGCAGCAGGCTCAGCGGTTGGCTGTGGTGTCGCGCGCTTATCATACCGATAAATTAGGCGAGTTTTTGCAAAGAGCATGTGAATTAACCGGACAGGATAAAGCATTGCCGATGAATAGCGGCGCGGAAGCCGTGGAAACCGCGCTTAAAGCGGCGCGTAAATGGGCGTATACGGTAAAAGGCGTGCCAACGGATAAAGCTGAAATTATTGCTTGCGAAGGTAATTTCCATGGACGCACGACAATGATTGTAGGTATGTCTTCCGAACCGCAATATAAATCGGGTTTTGGGCCGTTTGCCGCCGGATTTAAGTGTATTCCTTATGGTGATGTGCAGGCTTTAGCAGCGGCGATTACACCCAATACCGCCGCCTTTCTGGTTGAACCTATTCAGGGCGAGGGCGGTATTGTGATTCCGCCGGCGGGTTATTTAAAAGCGTGCGCGGAACTTTGTCGCAAACATAATGTGTTATTAATTGCCGATGAAATTCAAACGGGATTAGGCCGTACGGGTAAATTGTTAGCCTGTGAGCATGAAGGCGTCAAGCCAGATGGATTAATTTTAGGTAAAGCGTTAGGCGGTGGCTTTTTGCCGGTGTCATTATTTCTGGCGAAAGAAGAAGTGATGCAGGTTTTTACGCCAGGCGATCATGGCAGCACATTTGGCGGCAATCCATTATCGGCTACGGTAGGTTTAGCGGCGTTAAATATTTTAATCGAAGAAAAGTTAATTGAACGTTCTGCTGAGATGGGCGCTTATCTGTTAGAAAAATTAAAAGCGATGAAAAATCCGTTAGTCACGGAGGTACGTGGCAAAGGGTTATTTATTGGTCTGGTGATTGATCCTGCCAAAGCGACCGCGCGTTCGATTTGTTTAAAGTTATTAGAATTAGGCGTATTAAGTAAAGAAACGCATGAAACGGTTGTACGTCTTGCACCACCACTGGTCATTACGAAAGAGCAGTTGGATGAGGCGCTTGAGAAGATTGTGTTGGCCTTGCAGGCGGTATAAAAATATAGGCCCATTCCACTAAAGTTTTGAGTATTTATCGTAGGGTGGATTAGGCCGCAGGCCGTAATCCACCGTTTTAATAGACAATCTAATGCTGCAAATAAGCGCTCAACCCGTTCAAAAACATCTGCACGGATAGAGTCGTTAAAAGCATCCCCATCAAACGTTCCATGGCGATGATGCCTTTTTGCCCTAGCCATTTGCGTAGTTGAGTGGCAAAGAGCAGCACTACGGTGGAGAGGATAGCGGCGATGGTTAAGGCGGCAAACCATTCCCACTGAAGGTCTGGCTGCTGGCTGCCTAATAGTGTGACAGTCGTTAATGCGGAAGGCCCGGCGATGAGTGGAATGGCCAGCGGCACGATAAACGGTTCACCCAGGGTACGTTCACGGGAACCGCCGGTGTTATTTTCATCCGGTGGAAAAATCATTTTAATAGCAATCAAAAACAGGATGATGCCGCCGGAAATATTTAATGCAGGCTTGGTGATGTTGAGCGCTGCCAAAATATTGTCGCCGCTAAATAAAAACAGTGTTAACAAAATAAAAGCGATAAAACTTTCGCGCAAAACAATTTTTGCCCGTCTTCTGGCGTCTACTGGATTTAAAATGGACAGAAAGGCCGGGATATTGCCTATAGGATCCATAACCAGAATCAAAGTCATTGCGGCTGAAAAGAGAGTCATTATAAAAATAGAAGTTAAAATAAAAGGAATGAAGCGGCTATTTTATTAAATATAAAAGGAAAAAGCGATGATTCGCTGTTGACATCCCAGTTTGACTTTCGCAGAATAGCCTGCTTAGTTTTTTGGAGGGGTACCCGAGCGGCCAAAGGGATCAGACTGTAAATCTGACGGCTCTGCCTTCGAAGGTTCGAATCCTTCCCCCTCCACCGCGGGTGTAGTTCAATGGTAGAACCTCAGCCTTCCAAGCTGATGGCGTGGGTTCGATTCCCACTACCCGCTCCAAGATAATAATTTAGTCAGCAAAAAGCTAAATTTTTGCTGACTAAATTATTTTCAGGCCCACATAGCACAGTGGTAGTGCACTTCCTTGGTAAGGAAGAGGTCACCGGTTCAATCCCGGTTGTGGGCTCCATATGCCGGAATTTATTTTTCACAATAGAGGTTAGCCATGGCAAAGGAAAAATTCGAAAGAACAAAACCGCATTTAAACGTGGGAACGATAGGTCACGTCGACCATGGAAAAACAACGCTGACAGCGGCGTTGACGAAATGTATGGCAGAGAAGCACGGCGGTCAGTTTTTAGCGTATGATCAAATTGATAAAGCGCCGGAAGAAAAAGCGCGGGGTATTACGATCGCGACAGCGCACGTGGAATATCAATCGGACAAGCGTCACTATGCGCATGTGGACTGCCCGGGACACGCGGACTATGTGAAGAACATGATCACGGGTGCAGCGCAGATGGACGGGGCGATCTTAGTGGTATCAGCGGCGGACGGCCCGATGCCGCAGACACGGGAGCATATTTTGTTAGCGCGTCAGGTGGGGGTACCGCATATCGTGGTGTTCTTGAACAAAGCGGACATGGTGGATGATGCAGAGTTATTAGAGTTGGTGGAAATGGAAGTGAGAGATTTGTTGACGAAGTATGGCTTTCCAGGCGATACCACGCCGATTGTGACGGGGTCTGCCTTAAAAGCGCTGGAAGGCGATCAGAGCGAAATAGGAGTGCCAGCGGTCGTGAAACTGGTGGCGACGATGGATGAATACTTTCCAGAGCCGAAGCGTGACATCGACAAACCGTTCCTGTTACCTATAGAAGACGTCTTTTCCATTTCGGGACGTGGAACGGTGGTGACGGGACGTATTGAGCGCGGGATCGTGAAGGTGGGCGAAGAAATTGAGATTGTGGGATTAAAGCCCACGCAGAAGACGACGTGTACGGGCGTGGAAATGTTCCGGAAGTTATTGGATCAGGGCCAGGCGGGGGATAACGTTGGGGTGTTATTACGGGGTACGAAGCGAGAAGACGTAGAACGTGGCCAGGTATTAGCGAAGCCCGGGAGCATATTGCCGCACACGAAGTTTGAAGCGGAAGTGTATGTGTTATCGAAAGAAGAAGGGGGCCGTCATACGCCGTTCTTTAATGGATATAAGCCGCAGTTTTACTTCCGGACAACGGACGTGACGGGCAGCATTGATTTACCGGCAGGGGTCGAGATGGTGATGCCGGGGGACAATATCAAAGTGACGGGGACGTTAATATCACCGATCGCGATGGAAGAAGGGCTGCGATTTGCGATACGCGAAGGCGGCCGGACAGTGGGTGCGGGTGTGGTGAGTAAGATTCTGGAGTAATATATGTCGGTGCAAAGCAAAAATCAAAAAATACGAATCCGGTTAAAAGCATTTGACCATCGCTTGATTGATAAATCTACGCGTGAAATAGTGGAAACGGCTAAACGTACAGGCGCACAAATCCGTGGGCCTATACCTTTACCAACCCGTATTGAACGTTTTACGATTCTTATTTCTCCGCACGTTGATAAAGATGCGCGTGATCAATATGAAATACGTACCCATAAACGTTTAATCGATATTGTAGCGCCAACGGATAAAACCGTTGATGCATTGATGAAATTAGATCTGCCCGCAGGTGTAGATGTCCAAATAAGCGTTGATAATTAACCGTAATTAATTGAGGTAGTACACCATGGCAATTGGCTTGGTGGGTCGTAAGTGTGGAATGACCCAGATTTATACAGATGAAGGTAGTGTGGTTCCAGTAACCGTAATAGAAGCATTGCCAAATCGCGTTGTTCAGATTAAAACGAATGAAATCGATGGTTACAATGCTTTGCAGGTAACCACAGGCGCTCGTCGTGCCTCCCGCGTAACAAAAGCAATGGCAGGGCATTATGCAAAAGCCAGCACTGAACCTGGCCGTGGCTTGTGGGAATTTTTATTAGAAGGCCAATCCGCCGACCAATTTAAGCCAGGCTCTGAATTTAAGGTTGACCTTTTTCAGATTGGACAAATGGTGGATGTCACCAGCACCAGCAAAGGTAAAGGCTTTGCCGGTACTGTAAAACGCCATCATTTTGCAACCCAGGATGCCACCCATGGTAACTCGCTATCTCACCGTGTGCCGGGTTCTATCGGGCAGCGTCAATCGCCAGGCCGCGTTTTTAAAGGCAAACGTATGTCAGGCCAGATGGGCAATAAGCGTTGTACCATCCAATCACAAAAGATTGTAAAAATTGATTTGGAAAAGAACTTATTATTAATTAAAGGTGTTGTGCCAGGTGCGCCAGGCGGTGAAGTCATTATATTGCCGGCGGCACGGACAAAAAGACCAAAAAAGCAGGATGCTAAATAGCGGAGGGGAAATCTATGCAATTGAATTTAGTAGCATCGGCTGATCAGGCAAAAGCGATAGAAGTATCGGATGCTATATTTGCTAATGTGTTTAATGAACCATTAGTTCACCAGGTTGTTACAGCTTATATGGCGCAGGCAAGAAGCGGAAACCATGCGCAGAAAAATCGTGCTGCCGTAAGAGGGGGCGGTAAAAAACCTTGGAAGCAGAAAGGTACTGGCCGTGCGCGTGCAGGTACTATCCGCAGCCCTATATGGCGTAAAGGTGGCGTAACATTTGCTGCGCAACCACAGGATTATTCACAAAAAGTGAATAGAAAGATGTATAAAGCAGCGGTATGCTCGATTTTATCGGAGCTGATTCGGCAAGAGCGCTTACTGTTAGTAGATACTTTTACCGTTGAACAGCCTAAAACACGTGATTTAGTGGCTAAACTAAAAGAATTGAATCTGCAGGATGTTTTAGTGGTGACAGATACTATTGACGAAAATTTATATCTGGCAGCTAGAAATCTTTATAAAGTCGGTATTGTCGATGTTCCAGCGGCTGATCCCGTCAGTTTAATTGGTTTTTCGAAAGTATTAATGACAGTGCCAGCACTGAAACAATTTGAAGAGATATTAGCATGAATGCACAGCAAAAAAATCCTGAAGTGCCGCAACCGCGCTTGATGCACGTACTGCAAAAACCGCATATGTCGGAAAAAGCAACGACTATTGCTGAAAAACACCATCAGTTTGTTTTTAAAGTAGCGCCTAGCGCCACTAAAACTGAAATCAAGCAAGCCGTTGAACTGATGTTTTCAGTGCAAGTAGAACATGTGCGTGTATGTAATGTAAAAAGCAAAGAACGGCGTTTCAAACAAACAGTAGGGCGGCGTAAAGGCTGGAAAAAAGCTTATGTAGCGCTGAAAGACGGTCAAGATATTAATTTTGTTGGTACTAAATAAAAAAAGGTCTGCTAGCGATGAGTACAGTAATTAAAGCTAAACCAACTTCACCAGGAAGACGCTTTTTAACAAAAACGTCCAGGGCCAAGTTGCACAAAGGTAAACCTTTTGCAGGTTTATTAAAACCAAAACATAAAACAGGCGGCCGCAATAATCAGGGACGTATCACAATACGTCATCAAGGCGGCGGTCATAAACAACATATCCGTATTATTGATTTCAAAAGGCATAAAGATAGTATTGTTGCCCGTGTAGAACGCATTGAATATGATCCTAATCGTACAGCTTATATCGCTTTGCTCTTGTATTCTGATGGCGAACGCCGTTATATTATCGCGCCTCAGGGTTTAGAAGCTGGTATGGAAGTCATGTCAGGACCGGAAGCGCCTATTAAATTAGGTAATTGCCTGCCGCTGCGTAACATACCTGTAGGTACTGTTATCCATGCAGTTGAATTAAAGCTGGGTAAAGGCGCTCAGCTGATACGTAGCGCAGGCGCTTCCGCGCAATTGATTGCGCGTGAGGGCGCTTATGCTACGGTGCGGTTACGCTCCAGTGAAATGCGTAAGGTGCCTGTTGATTGCCGCGCCAGTATTGGTGAAGTGAGTAATAGTGAGCATAATCTTCGCTCGTATGGCAAAGCAGGTGCTAAGCGTTGGCTGGGTATCCGTCCAACGGTTCGTGGTGTTGCAATGAACCCCGTCGACCATCCGCATGGTGGTGGTGAAGGCCGTACGTCGGGTGGACGCCATCCTGTCAGCCCTTGGGGAACGCCAACAAAAGGTTACAAGACGCGGAATAATAAACGTACTAATAATATGATTATTCAGCGTCGTAAAAAGAAATAAAAACTTAATTTAGATTTCCCTTATAGAAAATGAGGTAATAGTTGTGTCACGCTCTGTAAAAAAAGGCCCTTACGTGCCTGAACATTTAAGTAAAAAAGTTGCGGCAGCACAAGAAGCAAACGCAAAAAAGCCTATAAAAACCTGGGCGCGTAGTGCAACTATTGTGCCGGACATGATAGGGGTAACCATGGCTGTACATAATGGCCGTGATTTTGTGCCTGTTTATATTACCGAAAATATGATTGGCCACAAGCTGGGTGAATTTTCTATTACCCGTGTGTTCAAGGGGCATAAAGCGGCTGATAAAAAAGCAAAAACCGAGAAAGCTAAATAATAGAGGTTAATGATGGAAACGGTTGCAATATTAAAACACGCACGGTTATCAGCACAAAAATGCCGATTAATTGCGGATCAAATTAGAGGATTACCGGTAGGAAGAGCATTAGATATTTTGCAATTTAGCCCTAAAAAATCGGCCGATATTGTAAAAAAAGTGTTAAATTCTGCTATTAGTAATGCTGAACATAATGATGGCGCCGATATTGATGAATTAAAAGTCAGTACGGTTTACGTTGATCAGGGAACCAGCTTGAAACGTATGCATGCGCGTGCAAAAGGGCGTGGAAATCGTATTTTAAAACCAACCTGTCATATCACAGTTAAAGTCTCGGATAACGAGGAGAAGAAATAATGGGTCATAAAGTTAATCCGATTGGAATGCGGTTACGTATTGTTAGAGATTGGACAGCAAAATGGTATGCGCCAGGTAAAAATTTTGCTGATACCTTGCAAGCTGATTTAAAAGTCCGTGAGTTAATCAAGAAGCAATTATATCAAGCGGGTGTGAGTGATATATTAATTGAACGTCTCACCGATAAAGCGCGTGTTATCGTTAGAGTAGCGCGTCCTGGTGTGGTGATTGGTAAGAAAGGAGAAGCCATTGAAAAATTAAGTGGCCAGGTTAGCAAAATCATGGGTATTCCTGCCAATATTACCATTGAAGAAGTACGCAAACCTGAATTAGATGCAAAATTAGTGGCTGAAAGTATTGCACAACAATTAGAACGCCGTGTAATGTTCAGGCGTGCTATGAAGCGTGCAGTCACTACGGCAATGCGGCTGGGCGCTAAAGGTATTAAGATCAATGTATCAGGCCGTTTAGGCGGCGCAGAAATTGCGCGTAGTGAGCGGTATCATGAAGGCAGTGTGCCATTACATACTTTCCGTGCCGATATTGAT
>JBEPVU010000056.1:0-9540 GCA_041690855.1 Gammaproteobacteria bacterium
TACTAATTCATTATAATGAGGGCCTTTTAAAAAAGCAGACGGAATAAATTTAGCTATCCAATAAAGGCCAATAAAAACAAGCAGAAATATCAGCGTTTTCTGCCAATTTTTCCCTTCTTTACAGCAATTAATAAACTCAATAAAAAATAAAGTAGTAACAGATGCCCAAACTATAAGAAATAAAGTTGCATTAATGGAAATGAGGCAAAAAGTCAAAATAACCAATGGCCACAAGGGAGGCTGTTTATTTTCATGCAGCCAGAAAAAAAGTGCAATTAACAAAAGCGCCAATGTGCCTAAAACCCATGAATTGCTAAAATAGATATCTAAAAAAATCAAATAGTCATAAGCTGCTTTTGTTTGTAATTGCCCATCTGGAAAACTTGATGAGAATAAAAAAACTATTATCAATAGAAATATGATTAATGGAGAATTTTGTGATTTACATGCCGTCAAGAATATACAAATTAAAATAATCAGCGCAAGCGCAGGGAATAGAAATACCAAGCTATATAATGCTGTCCATCCTGTTAACTGAGCGATCCCTCCAGCTAAAATTAAAAAAGCTTGATGGTAGTTTGCTGGAAAATCAGGAAAAGATGAAAATGATATTGGTATAAGGCCCTGGCGCACACGCTCTGTCATTCCAAGTAGATCGGTGGGATTAATAATATCATAAATTGCAAAGTTAACGCGTAAAATAAACACAAAAATCATCAAAGCGAAAAACGGAAAAAGCACTAAAAACAGGCGATTATAAGCATCGCTCAACTCAAAAAATGATTCGCTTTTTAGCGTAAGTATTAAGGAGAGAATTGCGCTAACACCACACACAAGAACAGTAAAATAAGCTGAGATAGGTGGCTTTTTAATGAAACTAATTAAAAGCATTAAACTAGGATAGGTGATGACTAAAAAAGATAAAAATACAATTAAAGCCAGAATAATTTTTTGTATGGGTTTCATTAATAATTTGACCTGCTTACAATTAATTAACTGTATAAGGAATAGTAAAAGTACTATGAGGATCAGCTAAATAAAACCATGTGCATCCTTCCTGTACTAAACTCAATTTCAAAAGATATTGTCCTGGTACTCTTGGAAAATAGAGATGTACAGGCAAAATAGTTGAGTGATCTGGAGCAAGTGTTGTGATCAGCGAAGTACGAACACCATCTAATACTACTACCGCTGAATTATTTATTTTCACCCATTGGTAGCTCATGTTAGTCCCACCTTTGCCAGGAAATGGTGAGAATGGCTGGTTAGAACGATTAACTATCTTAACATTAATGATGAAAGTGCGTGGGATGAGAAACTTCCTGATTAAATTATCTGTTGGCGGTGTTTCTATAGATAAAGGCGTAATACTTGCTTGATAATTTTTAAGGCATGTCGGTGCAGTTACAGCATAGTGAATAGGGGGTGTAGGCTGATAAGGCGGAGCTGTAATACGGCCCCATAAAAAATAATCAAAGTATAGTGTCAAAAAGCCTAAAAACAAAATCATAAAACTATTTATTTTGCGTTCCGTTAGACAAGCAATAAAAGGCAGCACAAACAGAAAAATATTTGCTGCCTTAAAATAACCTGTATGATGCATCATGACTATGGAACCAAAACACAGATACAGAAAAATGATGGTGATAAATGTAAAAGCAGTGCCTAAGAAAACTTGTCTTTCACTACCAGTTATTTTACTAGAATGAATTACTTTACACAAAGTAGTACTAAGGTTAATAGCACTGATTATTAACAGCAGTAAAAATAAGCCTACACCGGCACCTTCCAGATATGCCATTCTTCCTGTGCCAACTACGGGATGATTTCCTTTTAATCCAGCAATCATGTAATGGAAGGCACTTACTAGTGGCCAGTTTAAAATGTTATGTGCTTGAGATGATGGTGATACATCAAATTTAATTCTGATAAAAATTTGCCAGCCAAGCATTATTAAAACTGGAACACTATGAATCCAGGTTACTTTAAATAAATGAGAGATACTTGTACTTTTCAAACACCAACGAACTCCTTTTTCCTGTATATGCTGGGCGACTAAAATTATGATCATAAATACGGGGAACAATATGTAGATTTCTCGAGACAAGGCAGCAAAGGTTATGGCAAATACATACCACAATAAACGCTTATTGACTAAACTAACGAGCGCAATAATGAGTAAGCTGTCGGCAGCAGCATCTGGTAAACCATGGAGTTGTGTGACTTGCGTACCACAAGCAAGCGACCAAAGTAAAATTAGGTATGGACTTAACTTTTTTTGCTGAAAAAATAAAGCTGCAGTACCTACGGCAGCTAATATTATGAAGAGACTGGTTAGATAATAAGTTAGCGGGCTTACCCAGGATTGCCCAGTGATTTTCGCAGCCAAATTTGCCAATAGCGGCAAGCCAATACGCTGATAACGATAAGCATCAGAATCAATATGCTGTATAGTATCTTTTTGAGCCAATGGATCGTTAGCAATATAGTAATAAAATTGTCCATCCCAACCTGTTTCAAGGGTTCCTTTATATTGCTCGGTAATGCCATGTGCACGCAGTTCACTGGGAACACCAAATTTTTCGGCAGGCATAAAAAAATGGCTGAAATTTCCCTGTAAAGGTCCGTGCAAATAAATAACTAGAACTGATGCACACATTAACAAAGTAATAGCTATCACTATAAAAGGACGTTGCAAGCTTGCTTTTGCCGTTCCAACTATTGTTGACATTATTAATTTTCCCTAAGATCTATAGATTTGACTTTCTAAAGCTATTCAATACAATACCCTAAATATAAGTAATGAGAATAAATATCACAATGTGATTAAATTTGGAAGCCAATGCTATGAAAGCAGTTATTTTAGCAGGAGGGGTAGGATCCCGCCTCAGTGAGGAAACATCTGTACGTCCTAAGCCCATGATTGAAATCGGCGGCAAACCTATTTTATGGCATGTTATGAAAATTTATTCTGCTCATGGCGTAAATGAATTTATCATCTGCTGTGGCTATAAGGGCTATGTCATCAAAGAATATTTTGCAAATTATTTTCTTCATACCTCAGATGTCACTTTTGATGTATCTAATAATCATATGGAAGTACATCATAAATTTGCTGAACCGTGGAAAGTGACGCTTGTAGATACTGGTGCTGATACATTAACGGGAGGGCGGCTTAAGCGCGTGCAAAATTATTTAGACACTGAGGATTTTTGTTTTACCTATGGTGATGGAGTATCTGATGTAAATATTTCTGAGTTAATCGCCTTCCATAAGCAATCCGGTAAGCTAGCTACGCTGACAGCCATTCAACCTCCAGGCCGGTTTGGCATTATGGATCTTGAAGGCCATATCGTGCGGAATTTTAAAGAGAAACCCGATGGTGATGGATCCTGGGTTAATGGCGGATTTTTTGTCTTATCTCCAGCGGTGATGAATTATATAGAGGATGATTCTACCATTTGGGAGCGTTCTTCTATGCAGCGTCTGGTAGAGCAAGAACAAGTTGCTGCTTTTTTTCATCATGGATTCTGGCAACCCATGGATACATTAAGAGATAAACACTATCTTGAATCCTTGTGGCAGTCGGGTCAGGCGCCTTGGAAAAAATGGTAATGGATAAAAATTTTTGGCTAGGTAAACGCGTTTTTCTGACGGGACATACAGGTTTTAAAGGTAGCTGGCTATCTTTATGGTTACAACAAATGGGTGCTGAAGTTATTGGTTTTGCGCTTAACCCCCCTACAAATCCTAGTTTGTTTAATATGGCAAACGTAGCCAGTGGCATGCGATCTATCATTGGCGATATCCGAGATGTAAAGGGGCTAAAGCAGGTTGTACAAACAATACGACCAGAAATTATAATTCATATGGCGGCACAAGCATTAGTGCGTAACTCCTATGCGCATCCTATGGAAACTTATGCCATTAATGTGATGGGATGGGTAAATCTACTTGAGGCCATCAGGCAAACGAAAAGTGTTCGCGTTGTTATAAATGTGACTAGCGATAAATGCTATGAAAATAAAGAGTGGTTTTGGGGATATCGGGAAACAGAACCTCTGGGAGGATATGATCCTTATAGTAGTAGCAAAGCATGCGCTGAATTGATTACATCTGCTTATCGACGCTCTTTTTTTCATTCTGATCACCCTACAGATCACCGTATTGCGCTCGCTAGTGTGCGTGCAGGCAATGTGATAGGTGGTGGTGATTGGGCGACAGATAGGCTCATTCCAGATATTATGCGCGCTATTCAGGCGGGTAATGCTGTGAAAATTCGTAATCCACTGGCAATTCGCCCCTGGCAACACGTACTTGAACCATTAAGTGGCTATCTTTTGCTCATTGAAAATCTTTATACCAATGGAATAAAATTTGCAGATGCCTGGAATTTTGGTGCAAATGACGAAGACACAAAACCTGTTAAATGGATTGTTGAGAAACTGACTTTGTTGTGGGGCTTGGAAACTGCCTGGGAGTTAGATATGACACCACAATTACATGAAGCCAACTACCTGAAATTAGACTGTTCTAAAGCTAAAACTGAACTTGGTTGGCATCCTCGATGGAATTTAGAAAAAAGCTTAGTTAAGATTGTAGACTGGCATAAAAATCAACTGCAAGGTCAAGATATGCGGGCATTTACTTTGCAGCAAATTGCCTCTTTTTCATTATAATTAGGTATAGTCTCTACGATTGAAATCGCGAGAATAAAAGGTATTATAGCAAATAATTCACTAAGGAAGCAGGTATAAAATTATTAAGCTTTACATTAACAGAACAAGAATTCATTCAATTAAGAAATTTTTCCAACGGATAGGACAGCATCAAGATGATTTAAGGACGCTGATGTCTGAAAACTTTTAAGTGATCAGAATTTAAATTCTCGCATTTTCAATCGCTGAGATTATATTTTATAAAAAATGGAACGATATGAACACCGAAACCAATGAAATAAAAATATGTGAAGTTTGTGGCAATAAGTATTTAATTTCTGTGCTAAATTTAGGCCAACATCCTATGTGCGATGATCTTATTTCCATTGGCGATACACGGGCATGTATTGAATATCCTATTGAAATCATGTTCTGTAAGAATTGCCTAACAGCTCATCAGCGTTTTCAGGTGCCCAAACAAAACTTGTTCCCTGTTTCTTATCATTACCGTTCTCGCTTTACGGCAGATGTATTGAATGGGATGAAGAGACTGGTTGCATCCTGTGAAGAAAAAAATGGGGCGCTCACGGGTAAAAAGATTTTAGACATTGGTTGTAATGACGGTAGCCTGTTAAATTTTTTTAAGCAAAAGGGCGCAATTACTTTTGGCATTGAGCCGACTAATGCATGCCAGGATGCAAAGGCAAAAGGGCATATTATATACAATAGCTTTCTTTCTGAAAGTATTGCATGCCAAATTGTGAGTGAACACGGCCAACCTGATTTTATAACGTTTACCAATGTTTTTGCACACATTGAAAATTTGCCAGAAGTTTTTGCATCATTAAAAGTTCTGCTGGCGCCTCATACTATAATTGTGATTGAAAACCATTATTTAGGCTCGGTGCTAGAGGGTAATCAATTTGATACTTTTTATCATGAGCATCCTAGAACCTATAGCTATACTTCGTTTGATTATATAGCACGAACTTTAGGAATTTCTTTATTAAATGTTGAATTTCCTGCTCGGTATGGTGGAAATATTAGGGTTTTTTTAGGAAAAATAACTAATACTCAGGATAAACATACATTCAATGTCAAAGCATTAAAAGAGCGTGAGAGTCATTTTATTCAAATTTTTATAGCATTACAGCATAGAGTAGACTGCTGGCGAAAAACAAAACGACAGTTGATACAAGAATATGTTCGAAAAAATGGCAAACTTCGAGCCAAAGCTTTTCCTGGACGCGCTGCTATTTTGGTTAAATTGCTAGGTTTGAATGAAGAAATGATTTCAGCAGTATATGAAAAGCCTGGCTCATTAAAAATAGGTCATTATGTTCCTGGCACACGAATTCCAATCCACTCAGATGAAGAGTTATTTGCTTTAAATGATAAAACACACCTATTATTGAATCTAGCTTGGCATATACCGCAAGAAATTCGCATGTATATGACAGAAAATGGCTATACTGGAGCCATTTTTGATATTTTAAGCTCAGAGGATTTCTTGCCTGAACATGCAATAATTTTATGAGTCTATTTGCTATTTATGGTTCAGGTTTCGGCTTATATGGATATTTGCCTGCATTAATTTCTTGTGGGCAACAAATTATATTGCCACAGCGGTATTTTTCCTGTTTTTATGCAAGACCTGAACTGATCCCATTTGCTAGCCAAGTAGAATGGGTAACAGATGAAAATACTCTATTAGAACGCAGTACAGGCATGGTGCTTGCCTTGAAACCCAGTCTACAAAATGATTGGTTGCCGCGATTTTTATTACATAAGCCTATTGAGTATTTATTGCTTGAAAAACCCCTGGCACAATCTCCCCAAAGTGCTGCTATATTATTTGATCATTTAATGAGTTGCGGGAAAATATTTCGCATAGGCTATACTTTTCGCTATACTCCTTGGGGTAAGCAATTATTGGCTGCTTTAGGCCAAGTTAATAATATAATTCAGCTTTCTATTCACTGGTGTTTTTCGGCACATCATTTTCATAATAATATACAAACATGGAAGCGTTCTCATGCGGCGGGTGGCGGTATTATCAGATTTTATGGCATCCACATTATTGCATTATTAGCAGAAATTGGCTATCGAGATGTAATTTCATCACAAACGATAGGTTATTCTATCGATGAATGTGAAAAATGGCGCGCTGTATTTGCTGGTGATAATCTACCAGCGTGTGAAATTGTTATTGACTCTAGAGCTTTTGTTAATCAATTTCAAATTGTGCAAACTTTTTGTTCAACAGAAAGATTAGCAACCTATATTTTTACAGATTTATCTGATCCTTTTGATTCAGTCAATCGATTGTGTCTATCAGAGGAAGGACTTGATCGCCGAGTATCCATACTCAAGCAATTGTGTCAATCTTTGTGGGAGCCAGGCGTAAATCAGTATGAATGGTATGCTGCAACTATTCAGCTTTGGCTTATTGCAGAAAATAAAACTACCTTTACGAAAGAAGAAAATCTATGAAAAAAAAATTAATTAGCATCGTTACCCCCTGTTTTAATGAAGCAGAAAGTATTCTTGTATGCTACCAAGCCATCAAAAATATTTTTGATACCGAACTCAAAGACTATGAACTAGAACACATTTTTTGTGACAATGCTTCAACAGATAATACGGTTGAATTATTAGAAGCTGTAGCGGAACACGATCAAAATGTAAAAATTATAGTTAACTCTCGAAATTTCGGCATTTTGAAAAATACTTACAACGGCGTGCTGAATGCAAGCGGTGATGCTATTTTACTATTTATGCCAGTTGATTTACAAGATCCCCCCGCGCTCATTCCCCAATTTATTAAACACTGGGAAGAGGGCTATGAAATCGTTTATGGCATTCGCGCGAAGCGTGAAGAGAATTTTTTATTAGTTGCGGCGCGTAAAGCTTATTATAGACTATTAAGTCGCATCACCTATGTGAAATATCCTTTAAATGTTGGAGATTTTCAACTCATTGATAAATGTGTTTTAAATGCGATGCGACAAATTGATGATGCTCAGCCATTTATGCGATTAATGACTTTTGATTGTGGTTTTAAATCCATTGGTGTGGCTTATACCTGGGAAGCACGTAAATATGGTAAATCGAAGAATAATTTTTTACATATGTTCGAACAGGGTTTAAATGGATTAATTAGCTTCAGTGGTGCTCCCTTGCGCGCCGCTTTAATTATTGGCTTTGGTGTGGCTACAGTAAGTTTATTATATGCATTATGTATTTTTTTTCTGACTTTATTCGGGTTTATACATAGCCAGGTAGGCATTCCAACTATTATCATTGCTCTATTTTTCTTTGGTGGGGTGCAATTATTTTTCCTAGGTGTATTAGGTGAATATATTTTTGCTATATTTAATCAAGTCAGGCGTAAACCATTGGTGATAGAAAGAAAGCGCATAAATTTTAGTGCGAAACAACCTAAAAGTGGAGTTGAATAGTTATGAAAGCATATACGTATGCCAAAAAATATAGTGGACATATATTATTTTTTTGTTTGCTTATGGTTTTAACGGTCATCCATTTTCAGCAAAAAAATTTATTAGCTTATACGGGAGACGAGCCTCGTTTTACGTATTATTCATACAGCATTATAAAAGGCGAAATGCTGAAGTATCCAATAGAAAAATTTGTCCAAGAAACCGGTTCAATTACGCCAGCTCATAAAATAATCTATGCGTCTATTACTCTGAATATATTTAACAAAAATATGTTTATGATGAATTCAATAGTGGCTCCTTTATTGTACGCGCCTGCTCTTTTTTTTGGGAAAGCGCATAAAGCATGGGAATTATTGCGGACAGCTGCTTTTTTTTATTATTGTGGCGCACTCCTATTTATTTGGCTATCCCTTAAAATAAAATTCTCTACAAAAGAATCTTTTTTAGCATTAGCTATCACAACTTTAGCTGCTCCGCAAATGGTACAAATGAGTTTAGGCAATACTGAACAAGTAGCTATTTTCTTTCTTGCTGCCGCGCTTTATTTCTTGATATTTCGTCAAATAAATATTTTTTCAATTATTATAGGCGCTTTATCAATGTGCTTAATCGTATTATCTAGTATGCGTTCTATACCATTAGCAGGATTTGTAGCCGTAGGATTTCTGGCTCGTATAGGGTTGATGCCAACAGAAATTGGCTTTAATAAACAGAAGGCGTTATTTACATTCTTTTTAATTAGTGTCATGGGCGCATTGGGATGGATGATATTACAACTTTCTTTTACTGGAACTATAGCGGGATCGTCTCTTCTAAATGAAACTTTAACAGGAAAACCAGCCATTTGGTTTTTACATCGATTATTTGTCCCTATGCTTAACCATAGAGATGGTATATTTTTACTCTTTCCCTTGGTTTTTGCGTCTTTTTTAGGATTACTAAACGCGGCATGGAAACGCGATTTAATAGCACTGCTATCTTTAAGTGCCTGGCTTGCTTATTATTTTTTGATTTCGCTTACCAGCCAATCTGAAGGTTATCCAGGACGGCTGCAATTTGTTCTTGTTGAATTTTTTATTATAGGATTAGCATTTTATATCCGTGATTTTAAAAATGTAGCATCAAGAGGAATATTAATATTAGGTGTTATAGTTTCATCAATAGTAGTTTACATGCATCTTCATGCACCTGCTGTATTAGTGATGAATCGAGAATTTGGATTATTTCAACAAATGATACTGGAAAAGACACATGTCTTAGATTTTGGTCGCTACATCATTTGGGATCAACATTCTATTTGGACAGTGCCTACCCCCCCCTTATTTCTCTCAGACGCTTGGCATATCGGATATGAGGTATTTTCTTTTAGGCATGTCCGAGCCCACGATAAGGCATGCTAGCTCGGTTGGGCTTGTGGGGTT
>JBEPVU010000057.1:0-9510 GCA_041690855.1 Gammaproteobacteria bacterium
ATCAGCGATGCGGGTGCTAAAGACCTAGCGCAGGCCTTGCAGCAGAATAAAACCCTGACCACTCTTGATTTGAGGAGTAATCAAATCAGCGATGCGGGGGCTAAAGATTTAGAGCAGGCCTTGCAACGCAACCAACAACATCGTGACCAATTACATGCGGCGGTACAAGCGAATGATTTACAAATTGTTCAGCAAAAACTGCAAATTGGAGTAAGTGTGTTATCTGTGACAGGCGATAAAGCAAATACTCCCCTTCACTGGGCAGTGCTAAAAGGACATAAATCCATGGTGGCGCTTTTATTAAAAACACTGCAAGAGAAAGAACTACCACTGGACACTCTAAATAATGAGGGAAAAACGGCCGCCGATTTAGCGCAAGGTACTGCTTTAGCGCCTTTATTTCTCCCCGCCCCACTAAATCTGGATTCTCAACCCAAGCAAGATTCTAAACCATTGGATAGATATCCTGTTCCAAAGCAGACGGCAAGGCCACTTCCGAAGCCTCCAAAAAAGCTAGAACTAGAAAAATTAAAAGAAGAATTAAAGGCAGGTCAATACACTGCCACGGTTAACAATCATGTCATTAATATTAAGTATCAGTCAAATAATCCCACTGTTTTATCTGACGCCTCTGCAATCATAGCGCTAAAAAATCAATTGCGCGGAAATCCTTTAATTGACGATATAGATTATGGGGATGGGGGCTTAAGCTTAGTGATTAAAGCCCTGACTCCTATTGCGGCAAAGCAACTGCAGGAATTGCTTCAGACTGCAAAAATTTTATCGCAAGACGTAGAAATACAAAAAAGTACTTATCAATTGCAAAACGTATAGCCACTAAACAGCCACTTGAAAGGAGTATTTTCCGTGCCACAAATAAACCCGAATCTAGCCAACAAACTACAAATGTATCGTAAGATACTGGTGCAGGAATTTATTCGAGAGTTTAATTTCTTGGCGGATGTTCAGGAGGAGCGCGCAACAGCGAAAGCAGATTTTACGGATAAGCTCAGTAGAATAATCACAGTCGGTGCCACAGGAATAATTGATAATATTGATGTTCCAGGTCTCAATTTCCTTAACATAGGTATTGAAATTGTAGTTGATAAAATAAATGACAAACGGAAAGAAGCTAAAGGAGACCAAATTAAAATGCATGTCTCCGAAATAGATCAGGAACAATTGCGCATTTTATTAGAAATGGTGGCTTTAGAAGCGAGCCGACGTTATGAATTTATTATGGATAACTACTTATCCGATGCCCCTATAGAAGCTGTGATTCCCTTAGCAAAAGCGCAAGTAGAACGTATGTTAGAATATATACTGCGTAAACAGTTACCCTTGAATCTGGATAATTTGTTAACGGGCTTAATTGCAGGTCATTCAGGCGCTTATGTAATGGGTTGGAAGAATACCAGGCTCAGTACGCAAGATAATCTCAAAGCCAAATTTACTGCCGAAGGTCTTTGCGGACGCCCGGCTTTTGTAACAGCAGATAAAAAATGCTGGGTGCTGATTGATTCCGACTCAAGAAAGACTCCCGATGCTTTTAAAAAAGCATCACACTTGCAATCTGTATGTAAACTACCCAAGCACAAACGCAGCGAGCAATTAAATAAAACCGTGAATACGTTTGCAGAAAAATTAAGCTATAAAAAAGAAGCTTTATTTAATTATGGCTATACCAAATTAAACAAATTAAAAGAGATACCTGGACAGTCGCTGATCATTGAACCCAAATATGGGTATGTCATTGTGCCGCAAGGGGTTGTCACGCAATTTGATTACTCACTTCAACCTCAAGATACGATGAGTTCTGCTTTAACGAAAAAATTAACCGACTATGCCCCGACCATGCAACCGGTTACCCGTCAACAAATAATAGACTATTTAAAGATTAGAAAGAATAACAACAACAATAGTAATGCTATGTCATTTAATGATTTCATCCGGCAAAAGCATCCTCATCTCACTATGACTGTATTGGAAGTGAACAATGAACAGGAATTAGACTTCACGGGCTTTGATTTTAGCGACACAGATTTTAGTGAATGTATATTAAATGGAATAACGATAAAGGGTTCTTTAGCCAATGCGAAATTTCAAGGCAGTTATTTAATTGCCGCTAATCTGACCGGCGTGAACAATGCTTTTAATGCAGATTTTAGTGGGGCCCATTTAGAATACTTGAAAGCCCAGGGAGCTAATTTGAGTCAGGCTAATTTTACTCATACTAATTTACATTATTCCCAACTGCAAAGAACCAATTTGCAGTATATTCAACACTTAGGCGCTGTGTGGATCAAAGCTGTTTTACAGGATATTCAAATAGAGAATCCTACTGCAATTCGAGAAGAACAAGCAGCCCAGGAGCAAACCCTAAAAAAACAGCAACAAGAGATTGAAGAGCTACGAAAGCAATCGGCGAAACAAGATGAAGCAATAAAAGAAATTCAACATTTAATTACCAACTTAGAGAAACAAATTCAAGAAAGTAAAGATACTGCCCAGCAAGAAAAAACCCAACAATCCCAGCAATTGCAGTCGTTATTAGGCGAGCTGATGCAGGAAAAGCAAAGTCGAATCGTCTTTGAACGTTATTGTAATGGAGAATTAGAGGTATTACAGCTTCAAATTAAGGATACAAAAATAAATCTTGATAGCAAAGATCGGCATATTCAGCAATTGCAACAACGGATAGAGCAATTGGAACAGTCTCATCAAGAGCTTAAGTTATTAGTTAAAACCGCCTTAGAAAAGTTAATGGGAAAAACAGATGGCCAGAAATTATTTGAGGAACATTGTCAAGTTCAATTCGAGAGATTACAACAGGGTATTCAGGTAAATGCATCAGCTATTCAAAAACAGCAACAAGAATTGCAGAAAATGCATAGTAAATTAAGCTTAGAAATTCAGAAATTACAGAATTCTGAACAAGAAAAGCAGCTTTCTAAAATTATTAATCAGACTGAGACTATAGTGGGCGATCTTAATAAGCCCAATGTTCTTCAACAGAATGTAACGATGAAAAAGTTGGAGGATTTAAAGAAAGATGTACACGGCTATATTGCTAAGCAAACTGAGGAAATCACGGCTGTGCATAAGGATTTACAAAAATTGCAGACTTCAGTGGAACAATTCCAGCAATCACAAATAAAGGTAGTGCCTGAAAAAAAACCGCCTGCGCCAGCATCTCCCCCCGTAGTATCCTCTCTGTTACAGCAATCAAAAGTAGCTAAAAAGCCTGGGACGCTACCAGTACAAGCACTCAGCGAATCATTCAAAGCCCCCTCTCATCCAATATTTGGTACAAAGACAGACTTACCTCTCGATTTAGTGGAATCATTAAAGTCAGGCCAGTTTAAGGTTGAGTTGATTACTAAAGGGCTCAAAATCACTTACCAGCAGAATGATCAAAAATCAAATTATACTAAAGAAGTTTCTGCCTTGCACATACTAAAAAACTTTTTTGATGAACAGAAGAAAAAGAAAGATTTCTTAATTCAGGGAATTAAAGACCTTAAGATAGAAGGAAAAGTTTTGCAAATTTCTACTGATTACACGGCAGATTCCAAGGAGTTACTAAAATTATTAGAAGAAAAGAATATTATCTCCGGCAATAAAATTGTGCAGGAGAATCGTCCTTGATAATTAAGTATAGCCGTCGCGAATGAATTTTTAGTTTTATGATAAGTGTTTAGTTAGCCAGTCGTTAACCCTTTTTGTAAACCATGTGCCGCAGGAGCGGCACTTGAGCGTACACGGATGTATTTATAGCGTGTTTACAAAAAGGGTTAACGACTGGCTAACCGGCATAAACGCTATGACGCCCCTTTGTAAAAAATTGAAAACGCAATTGGACTATATAGTCATCGCAGTTGAGTTTTTGTATTTTTTAACTTTTTTCAATCGTTCCCGCCCATTTCCAGAAGGGGATAACGTGAATCGTATGCTTGTTTTGTTCAATCGTTTTTTCTTCATCCAGTGTGATTAAGAAAAGTTCCTGGATTTTAAGTTCGGCGGCGGCAGTTATTAAAGCGGTTATTTCCCGGGCGTGTGTCTGAGTATCTGCCAGAGAAAGGCAGACTTGATAAAGCTGCAGAGCGCCTGTGGACTTTAATACTGCAAAATCAATTTCCTGCCCTGTTTTTGTCTTGTAATAAAAAATATCGGCATTTTTACGCCGTAGTTCCATAAAAACAGCATTTTCCAATCTTGCCCAGTGATCGTAGTCTGGTTTCACTGAGTAAGCAGAGATAATGCCGGTATCGATAGTATAAATTTTTTTGGGATTCACTTGCTGCTTGCGTGTTGAAAAATCTAGAATTGGCACAGGGTATAGTAAATAAGCTTCACTAAAATAATCGAAATAGTCATAAAGACTATTTTTACTCACTGTAGCACCTAGCGATTTTAATGTGTTATACACTTTGGTTATGCTTAATAGCGTAGCTGGATTTTGCAGGCACTGTAGCAGGAATAATTTGACAACGTGTGGATTGGTAACGCGATATCGATCAATAACATCTCGAAAAACGACTGTATTGACATAATCTTGTAATAAATGATGGTACAACTCGGTCTGCAAAAATAAAATTTCAGGAAAGCCGCCCCATTGCAAATAGTGTTGCGCCTGCTTGCGTAGCATAGATTGATTTTTTGTGGTGAGGGCAGAGGATATTTTATGAAATGATAAATATTCTTTGAAACTGAAAGGAAATATTTCTGTTGCATGTGCTCGTCCACGTAAACTGGTAGCGATTTCCCGACTTAACATTTTGGCGGAAGAACCTGTTACATAAATTTGCATTTTCTCTTTATCCAGCAATCGGCGGATAAATTTTTCCCAATGCGTAATGGAGTGAATTTCATCAAAGTAAAATATAACGTGTTCATCATGCGCATACTGTGGATATAAATCGAAGTAAGCAGTAAGAATATCCTGAAAATTTTCAGTTTGAAAAGAGCAGAGACGGTCATCTTCAAAATTTAAATAGAGCAGTTTTTGCAAAGGATAACCTGTACTTAGCAGGTTTTGCATATGTTGATACAACAACCAGGTTTTGCCCGTGCGGCGCATACCCATAATAACGTGCGCTTTACGGACTTGAGTAGAAAAATTAGCCAACTTAGGTTCTCTGAGGGCTGGCTCAGGCAAAGGCTCCGCATGGAAGTCTAGAATCAGTTGCTTTAAGAGTTCTTTCATAGGCTTAAGCGTCTTTCATAAAGGTATGGTTTTACTATAAACCATCCTTTTAAGAAAGACAAATGTTAAAGCAACGCTAGTGCGTACCAACAGGTGCAAGGACTGCCCTTATAGGGTTTTCTTTAAAAAACTTAAAGTTTCGCGGGCGATATATTCTATGGCGTATTTTACGACTAAGGGGTTTCGGAACGGGATATTAAGTTTTATCTGTTCCTGCAGGGTTTGATAGCTGATAACAAGCTCTAATGTAGTCTGGCCAGTGGGCAATTGTCCTTGCCAGAATTCTGTCAGGCCGTTAATTAAAATAGTAATTGCGCTGGAATTATTTGCTGCGTCTATTGCAGCAAAGCGTAATTTTTTATAAGTAGCAGGATTAACTAATTGTGCCTGTAATTGCCCATGGGTGGCGTGATCGTCGATAATTATAGGATAAGGACACGCTACAATCGCTTCTTTTAATAATTCACTGGCCGTTTTATCTATCGAACCTACCAGTTGATCACTGAATAATGCCTGAATTTTATTTTCAATTGTATCGATTATAGCGGCTTGTTCAGTATAAATTTTTATTTCTAAATAAGGATAATCAATCCGATAACCCGTAATAATGGGATATTCTTTAAAAGCTTCTTCTACTTTAGCGGCAATATCACTTTCCATCACGCCTAACAAACGCCATTTTAATTTTTTTAATGTAGTCGTTTGTTGCGCAGATAATGCTGGTAACACCACGTCTTTAAACATAGTTAAACATTCATTGGGAGGCCCCGGTAACATATAAATAGTTTTGCCATCGTGAATAACATGGCAGCCGGCTGCGCTGCCATTTGGATTAGGAATAATAGTAGCCTCTTCTGGAAATAAAGCTTGTTGTTTGTTACTCGGATGTGGTTGCGCGGCCAGGCCTAAGCGTTGAAAACGCTTAATAATGTTTTCCCACGTTGGTTCATCAAAAAGCAGGGGTTTATTAAGCACTTTGCTTAAAGCATAACGCGTGCGATCATCAGACGTTGGCCCCAGGCCGCCCGAAATAATAATGACGGTATGGTGTTGTAATAAAAATTTTAAACCTTCAGCAATATCTTCTTCCTGATCAGAAACAATAACATGCATACCCAATGTTATACCGGTATCCGCTAATTGCCGTGCCATCAGTTGACCATTGGTATTTAAAATGTCGCCTTCCGTCAGTTCATTACCCGTAGCCAGTAAACCAATGCGTAAGTTTTTTATTGTATTTTGCATAATTTTTTACTCATAATAACGGTAAATCACCTTTATTTTTGCTACAATAATACGCCACTCTTATAATTAATGCACTCGTCATGGAGTCAAAGAGCACGTTATAAAGTGCGCAAATTGTTCTTAATTTGAGGATGGTAATCATGCATATCGATACAGTCTTGCTTTCACGCGCTCAGTTTGGATTCACCATTGGTTTTCATATTTTATTTCCCACCTTAAATATTGGTTTGGCAATGTTTTTATCGGCAATGGAAGCTTTATGGTTAAAAACGAGAAATCCAGCTTATTTAACGCTTTGTAAATTTTGGACAAAAATTTTTGCGCTCACGTTTGGTATGGGTGTGGTATCCGGTATTGTGATGTCGTATGAATTAGGCACTAATTTTGGGCCTTTTATTTTAGCGGTTGGCGGGGTATTGGGTTCTTTATTCGCGTATGAAGTGCTAAGCGCTTTTTTCTTAGAGGCAGGATTTTTAGGCGTTATGCTTTTTGGCTGGGATAAAGTCGGCGCAAAATTACATTTTTGCGCTACGTTATTAGTGACGATTGGCACCATTATTTCCGCCTTCTGGATTATGTCGGCGAATTCCTGGATGCAGACGCCTGCGGGTTATCATATTGAAGCAGGGCGTTATATTGTTGATAACTGGTGGGCGGTGGTTTTCAATCCTTCCTTTATTCCGCGTTTTTTACATATGTTAATGGCTTCGATGGTAACCTGCTGTTTTGTTGTCGCCGGAGTGTCCGCCTGGTATTTATTAAAGCAGCGCGATTTAGTCATTGCCAAAAAATGTTTTTCATTTGTATTAGGCGCTGCGCTGATTTTAACGCCGCTGCAAGTGCTGCTGGGCGATAGGGTAGGGCTGGAAGTATATAAACATCAACCATTAAAAACGGCGGCGATGGAAGGTCTCTGGCAAACGACTAAAGGCGCGCCGTTAGTATTAGTAGGCTGGCCTGACGATAAAACAGAATCCAACCGTTACGCACTAGAAATTCCTTATGGCGCGAGCTTAATTAATACTCATCATTTAAACGGTGAATTAATAGGGTTAAAAAGCGTACCGGCTGATCAGCGTCCCCTGGTGGCAAAAGTATTTATTACATTTCGCATCATGGTAGGGATTGGCTTATTAATGCTGGCAATGGCGTGTTACGCTTTCTGGTTGCGCATACGCAAA
Organism: Gammaproteobacteria bacterium; assembly: GCA_041690855.1. GTDB lineage: Bacteria > Pseudomonadota > Gammaproteobacteria > CAIUAS01 > CAIUAS01 > CAIUAS01. The sequence goes on from JBEPVU010000057.1 coordinate 7,633, forward strand.
CAATTATTCACGCAAACCTGGTTTTTGCGTTTATGTGTTTTAACGGCGCCATTGGGATTTGTTAGCACAATTGCCGGCTGGCTGACCGCTGAATTTGGCCGGCAACCGTGGATTGTGTATGGTTTGATGCGTACGGCGGCTGGCGCTTCGATAGTGCCGTTAAATCAAGTATTAACGTCATTTATTTTATTTATTATCGTTTATGGTTTTGTTTTTAGCTTTTATCTGGTGTTTTTATTTAAAATTATCCGTAAAGGCCCTGGTGATCCTGAAATCTCGCCGGCGCTATCCACCGACGAACAGCCACCTTTCACGTATATGACATCGGAGGCTAAATAATGACATTAATTTTAGTTTGGGCGATCATTATTTCATTCGCCATTATTATGTATGTGGTATTAGACGGCTTTGATTTAGGTATTGGTATTTTATTTCCCTGGGTTAAAGATCATCATCATCGCGATATTATGATGAGTACAGTCGCGCCAGTGTGGGACGGTAATGAAACCTGGCTGGTATTAGGCGCGGCGTCTTTATATGCGTCTTTTCCGCTAGCTTACAGTACGTTATTACCGGCTTTATATATGCCTATTATGGTGATGCTAGCGGCGCTTATTTTTCGCGGCGTTGCGTTTGAATTTCGTTTTAAAGCGCAGCGTAGCCGTGTTATTTGGGACTGGGCGTTTGCGGCCGGATCGACTCTTGCAGCATTTAGCCAGGGTTTAATATTAGGCACGTTTGTGCAAGGGTATGGCGACACCTTGCCGCTGCAAGTATCCGCCGTGCATTGGCTAACGCCTTTTAGTGTAATGACAGGCCTTGCGGTGGTAGGAGGATATGCTTTATTAGGCGCGACCTGGTTGATTATGCGGACGGTAGGTGAATTGCAACAGCAAATGTTTAAAGCCGCACAGCGATTATTAATGATGATCGTATTATTTTTAATAGCAGTCAGTCTTTGGTCGCCCTTATTATCACCCTATATTTTTGACCGCTGGTTTAAACTACCCGATTTTTATTATCTAGCGGCTTTACCTTTACTAACGGCCGCCGTGGTTTTTTATAATTTTTACTGTTTACATAAAAAACGCGAAGTCTGGCCATTTGTATTATCGGTTGGCTTATTTATTTTTTCCTATCTTGGTTTTTGCATCAGCAGTTGGCCGTATATTATTCCACACGCAGTAACTATCTGGGACGCCGCAGCGCCACCGTCTTCTTTAAAATTCACTTTAATTGGTTTTTGTATCTTATTACCGGTACTGTTGGGCTATACTGCTTATTCCTACCGTGTTTTCAGAGGTAAAATTACCAGCGGGGAAGGGCATTATTAATGAAAAAAAAATGGTTATGGTTTATTGGATTATATGTGGCGTCAGTACTGGCTATTGGAATAGTAGTCGGGTTAATAAAGTTATTAATTCCCCATTAGATTTTTGCGCGCGTGTTAGTACCAAAATAATTTCTCTTTTATTGTTTCTACCGATGGCGTTGAGCCAATGGCATGCGGTGCCGCTGTTGTTCGGTTGGATTTATTTAGTAGGGATTGGGTTGACGTTTGTAGGTTCGCAGCTATTAGTTATCCTAGCTTATCGATTAGCATCACCCACCCGATTAAGCCCATTGATGTATATCACGCTAATTACCGCTATTTTAGACTGGCTGATTTGGCATGAGGTGCCTACGTTGCTAGTGTTTGCAGGGATGGCGCTGGTCGTAATTGGCGGCGTAATAACAGTAGGCGAAAAAGCGGCAGGAAACCCAACTAAATAAGCATTGACAATTGCCGATACTGCGTACAAAATAGCCGACTCTTCCGGCCTGTCCCCATCGTCTAGAGGCCTAGGACATCGCCCTTTCACGGCGGTAACAGGGGTT
>JBEPVU010000058.1:0-9479 GCA_041690855.1 Gammaproteobacteria bacterium
AGAGCGAGCGGAAGATGCGCCTTATCGTTAACTAAGGTTATTATTCCTTCCCCCTTTCAGGGGGAAGGCTAGGATGGGGGTAATTTTAAATTCACCCCCACCTTAATCCTCCCCCTGGAAGGGGGAGGAGAGCGGTTAATTATTTTTTAAGAGTATGTTGAGTAATGCCTGTACATGAATTGATATTTTTTGCATTTGCCGCCGCGTTAATAACAGCGGCGTTTATGATGATTATGGTGCGTAATCCCGTCCATAGCGCGTTATTTCTCGTCATGGCGTTTTTTGCCAGCGCGGGATTATGGATTATGCTGGAAGCTGAATTTTTAGGGCTAGTGCTGATTCTGGTGTATGTCGGCGCAGTAATGACGCTCTTTTTGTTTGTCGTCATGACGTTAAATATCGATTTAGAAAATAAAGACAAACATTACTGGCGTTATTTGCCTTATGGTTTTTTAGTCGTAGGGGTATTTGTAGGGCTGGTCGTCTATGTGATTGCGCCAGAACAGGCTTTTTGGGGTACAGTGCCCATTGAAATGGCATCGGCTGACGCCAGTAATGTTAAAGCATTGGGTAGTGTTTTATATACCGACTATGTCTATCCCTTTGAAATTGCCGGTGTATTACTGCTGGTGGCGATTATCGCCGCGATAGCGTTAAGTTTTCGGGGAAGGCAAGGGCGCAAATCAATTGCGCCGGCAGATCAAATTACCATACGCAGAGAAGATAGAATTCGGCTGGTAAAAATGCCGACGGAGAAAAAGTAACCCACTATGATTCCATTATCTTATTATTTAATCGTCAGTGCGATTATATTTGGCTTAGGCCTCGCAGGCATGGTGATTAACCGCAAAAATATCATTATTTTATTAATGTGCATCGAGTTATTATTATTAGCGGTGAATACTAACTTTATCGCGTTTTCGCATTATTTTCACGATATTGCAGGCCAGGTGTTTGTGTTCTTTATTTTAACGGTAGCGGCGGCCGAAGCGGCCATTGGCCTGGCTATTTTAGTGGTATTATTCCGTAACCGGCGTACGGTTAAAGTTGACGAATTAGATCTCTTAAAAGGTTAAAAAGGTTGCATTGTGAATAATTCCTATCCACTCATTATTTATGCGATTGTTTTATTGCCTCTGGTAGGCAGTATACTGGCGGGCCTGCTGCGCAAAACGCTGGGACGCAGTGGGGCGCATACGGTTACCATTATTGGCGTAGCCATTTCCCTGATCTTATCACTTTATCTTTTTAAACAATTTGTACTGGCTGGCGTTCCAGCTTATAACTTTAATGCGTATACCTGGGGCGTCAGTGGATTGTTTGAATTTCATATTGGTTTCTTGCTCGATCGTTTAAGCGCGACTATGTTAGTGGTGGTTAATTTTGTGTCGCTGGCGGTGCATGTTTATAGTATTGGTTATATGCGTGATGACGAAGGTTATCAGCGTTTCTTCAGTTATATTTCGTTATTTACGTTCGCTATGCTGATGCTAGTATCGGCTAATAATTTTCTGCAACTCTTTTTTGGTTGGGAAGGCGTTGGATTAGTCTCTTATTTATTAATCGGTTTCTGGTTTAAACGCGAATCTGCTAATCAAGGCAGTTTAAAAGCGTTTATTGTCAATCGCGTGGGCGATTTAGGTTTTTTATTAGGCATTGCCGTTATTTTTAATTATTTAAATAGCGTGGATTATATGACCGCGTTTGCGGGTACGCCGATTTTATTAAATCAGACCTTGTCATTATGGCCAGGCATGAGTTGTTCAGCGTTAACGCTGGCGTGTATTTTATTATTTATCGGCGCAATGGGTAAATCCGCGCAAATTCCACTGCATGTCTGGTTGCCGGAATCGATGGAAGGCCCAACACCTATTTCTGCTTTAATTCACGCCGCAACGATGGTAACCGCCGGTGTTTATATGGTGACGCGCATGTCGCCGTTATTTGAACATTCACCGATTGCATTAGCCGTTGTGTTAGTCGTGGGGGCTACCACCGCATTATTTACCGGACTGCTGGCCATTGTGCAGCATGATATTAAGCGTGTCATTGCTTATTCAACCTTGTCGCAGTTAGGTTATATGGTTGCTGCATTAGGGGTATCCCTTTATGCGGCGGGCATGTTTCAGTTAATTACCCATGCTTTTTTCAAAGCGTTATTATTTTTAGCGGCCGGTTCAGTCATTGTTGCGTTACATCACGAACAGGACATGCGCAAAATGGGGAACCTGCGTAAATATATGCCGATCACTTATGTCTGTTTTTTAATCGGTGCGCTGGCTTTAGCCGCCATTCCGCCGCTCTCTGGTTTTTATTCAAAAGATTCGATTATTGAAGCGATTCATTTAGCAAAAAATATGCCAGGCGCACATTATGCTTATTTTTGTGTGTTAACAGGCGCGTTTGTAACGGCGTTTTATATTTTTCGCGCTTTTTTTCTGGTATTTCACACGCATGAACGGATGGATGCGCATACCCGTGAGCATTTGCAGGAATCCCCCGTGTCTATCTGGTTGCCGTTAGTGGTGTTAGCCGTTCCCTCCGTGATCGCGGGCGCCTGGCTGGCCGGTAAATTATTTTCGCCCACTCACAGCTTATTAGGCAATACGATTACGGTATTAAATAACACAGCAGTTTTGCACGCATTAGGCGTAACGTATCGGCATAGTATATGGCAAATAGCGGCTGAATCGCTGCACAGTCTGCCTTTTTGGTTTGCATTGGCGGGCATTGCACTGGCCTGGTTGTGTTACATTCAATGTCCACGCTTGCCCGCTTTTTTTGCGCAGCGTTTTGCTTGGATTTATAAAATATTAGTCGCTAAATACGGATTTGATCAATTTAATCAACTTGTATTGGTGCGCGGCACTCAGACCTTAGCAAAAGTATTTTTTGAAGTAGGCGATGTTAAGTTATTAGACGATCAATTGGTCAATGGTTCCGGCCGTGCTATCAACTGGTTGTCGCGTATGGCGCGTAAATTGCAGTCGGGTTATTTATATCATTATGCGTTTATTATGATTTTGGCATTGTTATTATTATTGGTTTGGATTTTGTTTAAATGATTTTAGTATTTTCGCCTCTCCAGCGGGAGAGGCCGCACAGGCGCAGCCTGGGCGGGTGAGGGGAATTAAAAAGCTTTTTCAATAATGAATTTCATGCTGAAAGAGTTCCCTCACCCGCCGCTTTGCGTCGACCTCTCCCGGGGGGAGAGGTGAAATTAATTTTTTAAAAATAGGGTTTAAGAATGTTGACACAACATTTATTAAGTGTGCTTATCTGGCTGCCGATAATGGGCGGTGTTCTGGCAATGGCTTTGGGCGGCGAACGGCATCCTGAAAGGGCGCGTATTATTGCGTTAATTTTTTCTATTACCAGTTTATTTTTATGTATTCCATTGTTAGTAAATTTTGATACGACTGCGAGTGCCATGCAATTTCAGGAACATTTTTCCTGGATTCCTGCTTATAATATTAATTACGCCTTAGGGGTGGATGGTATTTCGTTGCCCTTAATTATTTTAACGAATTTCACGACTTTACTGGTAATTTTAGCCGCCTGGCGCTCGATTAAATTACGTGTTGCGCAATATATGACAGCGTTTTTAGTCATGCAGGGCATGATGGTGGGTACCTTTGCCGCCACAGACGCGATTTTATTTTATGTGTTCTGGGAAGGGATGTTGATACCCATGTATTTAAGTATCGGTATCTGGGGCAGTTCCAATCGTTCTTATGCCTCCATAAAATTTTTCTTATATACTTTTTTAGGGTCGGCCTTAATGCTGGTGGCCTTATTATATTTGCGTATGCAGGCTAATAGTTTTGTGATCGCCGATTTTTATCCTTTAAAACTAACCATGCTGCAGCAAAAATGGATTTTCCTGGCTTTCTTACTGGCGTTCGCCGTGAAAATACCGATGTGGCCTGTACACACCTGGTTGCCAGATGCGCATACCGAAGCGCCCGCCGGTGGTTCTGTGGTGTTGGCCGCGCTCATGTTAAAGCTCGGCGGTTATGGTTTTCTGCGTTTTACTTTGCCCATTGTGCCGGATGCCAGCCGCGCCCTGGATGAAGTCATGATTGTACTGGCGTTAATTGCAGTCGTTTATATTGGTTTAGTCGCGTTAGCCCAAAAAGATATGAAAAAGCTGATTGCTTATTCCTCCATCGCGCATATGGGTTTTGTGACATTAGGTTGTTTCATGATCTTTAAAATTGTCGCCGCTACCCACGATTTAACGCAAGCGTATATGAGTTTAGAAGGTGCAATGGTGCAGATGATTTCCCACGCTTTCAGTTCAGGCGCGATGTTCTTAGGCGTTGGCGCACTGGCGTATCGTTTACACAGCCGGTTAATTAAAGATTATGGCGGTATCGCTAACTCCATGCCATTTTTAGCCGGCTTTTTTATGTTATTTGCAATGGCGAATGTAGGTTTGCCAGGCACGTCAGGCTTTGTCGGTGAATTTATGATTATTTTAAGTGCGATTCAGGCGAATTTCTGGATAGCGGCCATTGCGGCGACCACTTTAATCTGGTCGGCGGGTTATACGTTATTTATGTATAAGCGTGTTTTTTTCGGTGAAGTTGCCAGTGAAAAAATCGCGCAATTAAAAGATATTAATGTGTTTGAAAAAGTAGTTTTTGTGTTATTAGCGTTGGTGGTCTTGTATTTAGGTGTTTATCCAAAACCGTTATTGGATTTATTGCATACTACTGTAGGACATTTATTGGCGTTGAGTATGCAAAGTAAGTTGATATAAAACAGGTATAATGATGACAGATTTTTATTTTGCATTTCCTGAGATTTTTCTGCTGGTCATGACGTGTGTTGTGCTGCTGGTAGATTTATTTATTCCGCAGCGTAAACAATGGGTGACGTATGGATTAACGCAATTAACACTGGTAGGCACGTTATTGTTATTGCTGGCGCGTTGCGGTCAGCCAGCGATTATTTTGTTTCATGGGGAATATATTTTAGACGCGGTGGGTTGTCTGCTGCAATTATTTATTCTAGGCATTAGTATTTTTGCATTTGTTTACGCGCGTCAATATTTAATTGAGCATGATATGCCAAAAGGCGAATATTATGTGTTGGGATTATTTTCTATTTTAGGCATGCTGGTATTAGTTTCCGCTCATAGTTTTTTAACGCTTTTTCTGGGTTTGGAATTATTATCTTTGCCGTTATACGCCATGGTCGCTTTACAGCGCCATGTGGCGATTTGCGCAGAAGCGTCTATGAAATATTTTGTGATGGGTGCGATTGCGTCAGCGATTTTATTATATGGATTATCGATGTTATATGGCGCTGTACACACGCTCAATATTAGCGATACGGCTCAAGCGATTCTGTTGGTTCCAGCCGATCAACAGTTAATGCTGGTGTTTGGTTTAATCTTTGTTATAGCGGGCATCGCTTTTAAATTAGGCGCGGCGCCTTTTCATTTCTGGGTGCCGGATGTTTATCAAGGTGCGCCTACACCGGTGACTATTTTTGTAGGCGGCGCTCCAAAAATTGCGGCGCTGGGTATGGCGATACGTTTGTTGGTGGATGCGTTGCCGCATCTGGTAGTGCAATGGTATCCAGTGTTAGTGGTCATTGCTGTTTTATCCATTGCCTTAGGTAATGTAGCGGCTATCGTGCAAAGTAATTTAAAACGTATGCTGGCTTATTCAGCGATTGCGCATGTAGGTTATATGTCGTTGGGTTTGTTGTCGGCAACGCCGGCGGGTTATGCGGCGGCTGTGTTTTATATGATTAATTATGCGATCATGTCGGTGGGTACGTTTGCGGTATTGCTGTTATTAAATAAAGCAGGCATTGAAGCGGAAGAGATTACTGATTTGCGCGGTCTGAATGCGCGTGCGCCTTGGTTGGCGTTTATGATGTTGATTATGATGTTTTCAATGGCGGGGATTCCGCCGTTAGTCGGTTTTTTTGCGAAGCTGGGTGTGCTGGAAGCGTTGATTGGTGTACATAGGGTGTGGCTGGCTACTTTAGCGTTGGTATTTGCGATTATAGGTGCGTATTATTATTTGAATGTGGTGAAGGTGATGTATTTTGAGGAGCCTGAAGGTGAAGTGGTGCCGGTGGCAGGGGCGTTGGATTTGCGGGTGGCGGTGATGGTGAATGGTTTGTTAGTATTGTTGCTGGGGATGTTTCCTAGTGGATTAATTGATTTGTGCCGTGCGGCGTTTGTTTAGAGATTGTGCCGGTCTAACGAGAGTAATATGCAACGTAATACAGAGTTGTATGTGTATGTCTCATATTCCTTCCCCCTTTCAGGGGGAAGGCTAGGATGGGGGTTGTTTAAATTACCCCCACCTTAATCCTCCCCCTGAAAGGGGGAGGAGACTTGTCAGACATAATTAGTGAAATACTGTAGTAACGTATTTTTAAGTGAGATACTCCTATGAAAAAAATCAACTTTATTGTTCCCTTATTAATTGCTTTCCTGCTGCAAGGGTGTGTGGTCGGGGCGTTAGCGACCGGTGGGGCGGCGGGGACGGCGGTGGGGCGGGATAATCGTAGTTTTACGACGATGAAGGAAGATCAAAATATTGAATTTCAGGCGCAGAAGGCGATTGTGGCCGATCCTGAATTAAATGCTAGTGCGCATATTGTGGTGGTTAGTTATAATAAGGTGGTGTTGCTGGCAGGCCAGGCGCCGACCGATGAAATGCGGGACAAAGCGGTGCAGTTGGTGCAGGCTATTCCTACTGTAAGGCGCATTTTTAATGAAATAAGCATTGGCAAGCCGACTTCACCACTTAAACGCAGTCAGGATGCTATCATTACAGGGAATGTAAAATCGCGTATGATAGCGACTACTAATCTGGAAGCCAGCCGTATTAAGGTGGTAACGGAGAATGGGGTGGTTTATCTAATGGGATTAACGACACGCCGACAGGCTGATATTGCCGCGATTGTAGTGCGCAATAGCAGTGGCGTTGCGCGTGTGGTAAAATTGATTGAATATGTGGATTATTCGGGTGATACCCAGGGGTAATGTCTATGAGTTTTTTTTATGGTGTGTTAAATCTATCGTTTTGGGGCTATATATTAGTGGTTTTTGTGCTGGCGCAGGTGACGATTGCATCAGTGACGCTGTATTTGCATCGTAGCCAGACGCACAGAGCGCTGGATTTTCATCCTATCGCTAGTCATTTTTTCCGTCTCTGGCTGTGGTTGACCACGGGCATGTTAACAAAAGAGTGGGTAGCTATTCATCGTAAGCACCATGCGCGTTGTGAAACCGCAGAAGATCCACATAGCCCCCAGATTTTAGGGTTGCGTAAAGTATTGTTAGAAGGCGCCGAACTCTATCGGGCGGAATCCCGTAATCAGGAGACGCTGGAAAAATATGGGCATGGTACGCCGGATGATTGGATGGAACGTCATGTCTATACGCGGCATAGCAAATTAGGCATTTTGATCATGTTTATTTTGGATCTAGCGCTGTTTGGCGTGCTAGGTATTACGGTCTGGGCGATTCAAATGATCGTTATTCCTTTCTGTGCGGCGGGTGTTGTAAATGGGATTGGCCATTATTGGGGTTATCGTAACTTTGAATGTCCAGATGCAGCTAGAAATGTTTCTCCATGGGGATTTTTACTCGGGGGCGAAGAGTTACATAATAATCATCATGCTTACGCGACTTCAGCGAAGTTTTCTATCCGTAAGTGGGAATTTGATTTGGGCTGGTGTTATATCCGGCTATTGCAGGCGCTGAAACTCGCTAAGGTAAAGCGGTTACCGCCTCAACTATGCCAGGAACCTGCTAAGGCGCAGATTGATCTGGAGACTGTAAAAGCGGTAGTTACTAGCCGTTTGCAGGTAATGGCGCACTATAGCCGCGAAGTCATTATGCCAGTGCTGGAAGAAGAAAAGCATAAACTAGAAGAAAAAAGCCGCGACTTATGGAAGCGAGCGAAAGAACTCTTAATAAAAGCCGACAATCTAGTCGATGAAGCAGGCCGCCAGCGTATTGCACATATTTTGGAAAATAATCCCAAACTGCAAGCCGTTTATCACTCCCGCTTAAAATTGCAGGCCATCTGGGAACGCACTACGGCAAATCACCGTGAATTAATAGAAGCTTTGCAGGAATGGTGCCATCAGGCAGAAGCAAGCGGTATCAAGGTATTGCAGAATTTTGCGGCAGGCGTCAGAAGTTATTCGCTGCGTTAAGTTATGATCCCTTCCCTCTTCAAGGGGGAAGGTTAGGATGGGGGTGATCAAAAAGCTGCTGTTTAGCTTAGATTACTCCCACCTTAATCCTCCCCCTTGAAGGGGGAGGAGATTAAAAGCTGTATAACTACTTTATCTTCCCTTCTTCATAATCCACATGTTTACGTACCACCGGATCAAATTTCTTAAATTTGAGTTTATTCGGTGATTTACGCTTGTTTTTAGTGGTAGTGTAATAATGACTGCTGGCAGTCGATTGCATTTTTACATTTTCACGCATGATGATTCCTCACTCAAAAAACGGTTAAATCTTTTCGCCACGTTCGCGCAATTCAGCCAGTACGGCATCGATACCTTTTTTATCAATGGTTTTCAAGCCGCGGGTACTGATACGCAGGGTTATAAAGCGCTTTTCGGACGCTACCCAGATACGCTTTTTTCTGATATTAGGCTTAAAGCGCCGCTTGGTTTTATTGTTCGCATGCGACACGTTATTGCCTGACATTGGCTTTTTGCCGGTTACCTGACATACTCTAGCCATGGGCTAAATCTCCACTAAATAATCTGTTTTTGGGAAGTTAAGGGGGGAATTTATACCAGAATATGAGGTTTAAGACAAGGCAGTTTTGGGCTAAACTTAACTAAAATACTCCTCAAACTAAGGAAACATACTATGAGCTATATCGATAATAACCTGATGGCCAATGAAGTAGTGGTTTATCGGACACGGCTGCATTGGGCTACTTTTATGTCGGCCATAGTCGTTTTTGTGCTGGCTATTGCTGCGAGCTTCAGCGGTATGCAGGAGGCCGATTGGATTTTATATTTAATTGCCGCCGGATTAGTATTGATGAATTTAATCACGTATGTCAGTTCGGAGTTTGGGGTGACAAATCGGCGGGTGATTATCAAAGTAGGCTTTGTACGCCGTAATTCTTATGAAATGTTATTGAATCGGATAGAAGGCATTGAAGTAGCACAGAGCATTTTAGGCCGGATTTTAGGTTATGGCACTATCGTTATACGCGGCATGGGCGGTTCCCAGGAAGTATTCAGTAAAATCGAAAACCCTTTAGAATTTCGCAAAAAAGTCCAAGAACAAATAGCTGAGCTACCACAAAACCAATAATATTTTCACCTCTCCAGCGGGAGAGGTCGGCCAGGCGCAGCCTGGACGGGTGAGGGGGAATAACACAAGCTTTCTTCAATAAGGAATTTCATGCTGATAAGAGCTCCCTCACCCGCCGCTACGCGTCGACCTCTCCCGGGGGGAGAGGTGAAAA
>JBEPVU010000059.1:0-9474 GCA_041690855.1 Gammaproteobacteria bacterium
GCTCATTTAATTGCAAACCCTGCCCTGCCAATTGCACGCTGTCCTGCATTTGCTGATCCAATTTTTTGCCTAACGCTGCATCTTTTTCCCATAATTCTTTTACTTTGGTAATACATTTTGCTGTTACGCCTAATTGATCAGAGTAAGATAAATAAAGCTGCGGCTGCCATTGCGATGGCACAGGCAACATGCCCTCGCCTATTTTATAGCGCATGCCTTGATTCGTAATAACGCCTGCGATATCCACGCCACTGCTTTTGCCATGAAAGTTATCTTCCAGGCGGCGGGCAAATTCAAATAACTCTGCCTCGGTAATCCAATCGCGCCAGAGAAACCAGCGCGCAATCACCACGCATAAAGCCGCAGAAAAGCCTAAACCTGCGCCCATCGGAATATTGTTTTCAATAAAAAAATGACCGGAAAGATCAGCGCGTGTTTTTTCAACAAGGGTTAAGCCTTTTTCTAAGATGCCCCAGAAAAATAATAATAATGTTTCGCCGTAAGGCGCGTCGAAATCAGCCGCAATGGTGCTGGGTTCATCGATATAGGTAAGTTTTATCGATTTGCTGGGTATCGGAAATACTAAAGCCGGACTGCCACGTAATACGGCATGTTCGCCCGCTAAAATCCATTTGGCGTGTGCGATCGTTTGAAAATCATTTTTTGGTTGCATGGTGTGACCTTTAGAGTATTTTAAATTGTTGTGCAAGCGTTGTGGTGATTTCTTTTATTATAGTAGTTTGTTCTGGTTTGAATAGTAGATGGACGTTAGGGCCTGCATCAAGGGTTATGAAGGGGCCATCGTTGTTTTTCTGCCAGTAGGTGCGCAGGTAGTCGAGGACGGTGAGTGTATCGGGTTGTATGTAGTTAAAAGGTTGGGCGGCGGTTTCGAAGAGTGCGTGCATGTCCCAGAATTCTTGCCATATTATTGTGTGGGCGGTTTGCCAGTTTTGCTGGTTGAGGGCGTTTAGGAGTTCTTTTAGTCTTTGTTCGGCGCGTTGGGGACGGTTGTCGTAGAGTAAGCTGGTGGTGACTCTTTTGTGGGCTTCCGAGGAGGATATGGTTTTGTGTTGGTCTGAGATAATAATGACATGGTGGTGTAAGGATTGATAAGGTAACTTAATTTCTTTTACTGTTTGGTCTTGCCATAATGCCCAAGGACTGAAAAGTGATCGACACGAAGAGCCGGAGCCGTGACGGGAGAGGTTGGCGATCTTTTCTTTTGTCTCGTCTCGTAGATCGGTGGCTCGGGGTCCTGTCGCTGCGGCACCCTGCCATGCTCGCAAGCTGCGCGTGGCAGGGAACCCGCCTACGCGCCACCCCTCGGAAGGATTGGAATCAGAAAAATCGGAATCGGAAAGAGCGGTTAAATCGGTGAGTGCGTGTACGGAGGCGAGTGTGAGGGCGGCGAAGCTGGAGGCGGAGCTGGCGATGCCGCAGCCAGCGGGGAAGTTGTTGGCGGAGCGGATGATGAAATGGCCTTGGTAGTTGAATTGTTGTTTGATGTAGATGAGGTGGTTTAGGTAGCGTTGTTGCGCGGTGTTGTCTAAAACTGGAATGTAAGTGGCCTCGGGGTGGTGTAGGGGTTGCCAGGTGTCTTGGGTTAAATCAGGGTGTTGTTCGAGTTCAACATAGCTGCGTAAGTTTTCCAGGGTGTATGAGAGTGAGGCGTTGGCGGGTAAGTTGTTTTCGGGGGATTGTTTGCCCATGTATTTTATTAAGGCAATATTGGCAGGGGCGGAGGCTAGCCATTTCATAGAGATAATTCCATATCGGTGGTTATTTGTAGGCCAACATTGGTTTTGTTGCTGTGGGTGATGAGGTTTAATTTTTTTTCTTTGAGCCAGTGTGTGAAAACGGTTTGATCGCTGGTTTTGACTAGTACCAGAATAACGTCAGCGCCGAGTGCGCCGCAGCCTTTGGCGGCTAATACTTCCGGGCGTTGAGTGATGATTTGGAGTAGTTCAGTGGTTTTATTTAAAACTAAATCTAATTTTTGTAATACTTGGGCGTATTGATTAATACTATTGATAAAACCATCGGCATTTTGTGTTTGTAAATGTTGTAAACCTGCAAAAACAATATCGCTTAGTTGATGCGTGGTCAGTGAAGTTAATTCTTTTAAGTGCTGGTGGGTTGCGACCTTGTGGCCGGTGTGGATTAAATAATAATCGATCTCTGGAAAAGGCCAGCTTAATGTTTTTAAGCGTTGCTGTTCCTGGTAAAAATAGCTGATACCGCCCTGCGCTTGCGCAATTAAATCAGCGCCACTAGGTTTTATGCCTTCGCCATTCCAGGCAAATGGCCAATATTCATTTAATAATGCCTGAGCTGAATAGGTTATTTTGATTGAGGAAATATCTAATAATTTTTTTAATGCGGCGACTAGTAAAAATTGTGCGCTGGAAGCGCCAAAACCACCCAGGCCATGATAAGGATCGTGAAAGATTAAATGATAACCCTTAAAAATTTCAGCGTGTTGTAATAAATAGTGGCCAGCAGGACTCTCTTGCGGAATATGCTCAAAAATAACCGGACGTCCTGTTGGCTTTTGTTGCACACTTAATTCAAAGCACGGGGCGCTGGTTAATACTAAGCTAGGGCCACCTTGTAAAGCGGCATATTCGCCTAATAAAAATGTTTTGCCGGGTGCAGTCAATTGCAATTTCATAATGATACTTGTTCAATCCGTAATTTTTCTAATAGCGCTTTAGCATCACTGAGCGTTACTCTGGCATGTTCGTTTAAATGATTTTCTAATTGCTGTTTAATAATAATTTGCTCCTCTTGCGTAGCGTCTGTGGCCAGCATTAAATTATTAATATGTAATTTCATATGGCCTTTAATAATGCCTTCATTGGTCAACGCTCTTAAAGCGCCCAGGTTCTGCGCTAAACCAACGGCGGCTATTACACGCGCTAATTCATCGGCGGAATTAACATTGAGTAAGCGTAAACTTAATTGCGCGGTAGGATGTAATCGTGTGACGCCGCCCACTATGCCCACACAAATGGGCGCTTCAAAATGACCTATTAGATCATTGTTTTCCATGCGCCAGGTAGCAATTGCGCTGTATTGCCCGGTACGCGCCGCATATGCATGAATGCCCGCTTCTACTGCACGCCAGTCGTTACCGGTTGCAATTACAATGGGATCGATACCATTTAACACGCCTTTATTATGAGTAGCGGCACGATAAGGATCGTATTCGGCGAATAAAGAAGCTTCTACAATCGCCTGCCCTTGCGCGGGTTCAATATTGTGTAAAACAATTTTTGCGCGTATTAATTTACTGTCATTTAAATTTGACAGAATGCACATAGTCACGGTTTCACCGGTGAGTTTTTGAATCGGTTGTTTTAAAAATTCACAGATTTGTGTAATGACATTGGCGCCCATCGCATCACAGGGATTTAATAAGACATGCACAATGGCCATCGTATCGCCATCCGCTCGCAATAACTGACGGACGTTAATTGCTTTAACGCCGCCGCCGCGTGTTACTAAATTAGGAATAACTGTTTTATTAGCGCTGTCTATTAATGCCGCTTTATTTAATTCAATGATTTTTTTAAAGGCGGCATAATTTTTTACATGGGCGATTTGAATCTGACCAATAATGGTAGAACCCCTAATTTCCGTGGTGATCGCGCCCTGCTCACGAATCCAGCGCGCCGTACGGCTCGCGGCGGCAATAATCGACGTTTCTTCTACCGCCATGGGAATAATATAATCCCGTCCATCAATACAAAAATTAGTCGCAATCCCTAATGGCAGTGGAAAACAACCAATTACATTTTCTACCAAATGTTCAGCCAGGTTTGTAATAGCAGGATCGGTAGATTGATTAAGGTATTGCACGTCTGCCGATGTTAATGCGCCTAACGCCATTAAACGCGCAAACCGTTCCTCGCGTGTGAGTTTGGAAAAACCTTTGAAAAGTTCTACAGAATCTTTTGAAATTTTCAGCATAAATTTAAAAATGATTAATTAATATCATTAAAACGGTGGATTACGGTCTGCGACCTAATCCACCCTACTTTTTACTGTTGAGATTTTCACAATAAATTTAAAAATTAATTGTAGGGTGGATTAGGCCGCAGGCCGTAATCCACCATTTTTATGTTGCAATACTAAATCCAGCGCCTGTTTAAACCACGCCGTATATTTTTCTGGCTGCTGCTGTAAATCTTCCTGCAGCCACGCCACATCTACCCAACGGCAACTCGCCACTTCCTCTGGATTAAAAGCAATTATATCATTTTCAAAAGCGCCGATTAAGACATGATCAAATTCATGTTCTGTTAACCCTGCGCCTACTTCCGCTTGATAACAAAAAGCGCCTATTTCGGTTAAATCAGCGCTGATGCCCATTTCTTCTTTCAAGCGGCGTTGACCGGCTTCTATAATAGATTCACCCGGCATAGGATGACTGCAACAAGCATTCGTCCATAAACCTGCGCTATGGTATTTATTCAATTGGCGCTGCTGCAGTAACGTTTGTAATTGATTAGCGTAATAGCGAATAATAAAAATAGAAAAAGCACGATGCAGTTTTGCCTGTTGATGCGCTACTAGCTTTTCTTCAACGCCAATTTCTTGATCGTTGTTGTTTACTAAAATAACATACTCAGACAAACGCATAATTAAACTTGATTTAAGGGGTCAGCCACGGAAGCTAAATCTTTATTATTAATAACAATCTTGGCTTTGCCCACTTGTTCTTTAACATAAAGTGCATAATCTAACTGACCGTTACTATTTTCCAATTCTTCACGATAAATACGTCTTTGTGTTTCATTCAAATTAGCTAACGTGCCTTCTCGCACCGCCAATAATTTTAACAAAGCATAATCACCATTCGGCAATTGGAAACCAGCCGCGGAAATAGCGTGTGACGTAGCAGGTTTTGCCATATGAAAAGCATAGCTGACGATAGCCGCAGGCGCTTGTGTATTATAACGGCCGGTGTTTTTTAATATCTCCCATTTTAAATTATTTTGCTCAGCTAATGGCTGGCCTGGTTTGCCTTGCTGCAACTCTTGCAATAATTGCTGCCCCAACGCTTGCGCTTTCTGCTGGGCTGCCAGGCTGGTTAATAATTGTATGACCTGATCCTGTACTACTTCAAAGGCTTTTAATTTAGCAGGCACATGTTGCTTAACACGCAATACCACAACCGTATCCGGATTTAATTCGATGGCGTCGCTATTATTGCCCTGCAATACATCCGCACTAAAAGCCGCTGTAATTACTTTGGCGTTCGCCGTAATTTCATCTTTACCGCCGGTTTTAGCAAATAAATTACTGGTTTTTACCTGCAAGCCTAAAGTCTTTGCCGCTACGTCTAATGAACCGGGGTTCGCATAGGTTAAATTCGATAATTTGTCGCTTTCATCGGCAAATGCCTGCTCTGCTTTTTGCTGCGCCAGCGCTTTAGTCACTTGTGAACGCACGTCTTCAAAAGATTTAGCTTCAGGTTTTTGGCTATCCACTAATTTAATAATTTCAAAACCATATTTTGTTTTGACAGGCGCTGTTACATCACCAGGCTGCTGCAAATTGCTGACCGCTTTTTCAATCACAGGATCAATCATGCCCGTGTTGAACCAATCCAACGCACCGCCTTTATTGGCTGTTAGTTTATCATCAGAATATTTTTTCGCTAATTTATTAAAACTTTCGCCCGCTTTAAGCTGGCCGGCAATATCATCAATTTTCGCTTTTGCGGCGGCAACCTGCTGCACAGTCGCATCGTGAGATACTTGCACGAGGATATGCGCTATTTTCCAGCGTTGTGGTGAAGTATAGTTACTTAAATTATTTTGATAAAACTCTCTTAATTGATCATCGGTAAAATGCATAGCGCTTACTAGCTGTGGCACTGATAGTTCAAGATAATCAACGCTCACCTGCTCAGGCGTGGTAAATAAATCCTGATGTTGATTATAATAAGCCAGCGCATCTGCTTGCTTAATTTGTACAGTTTTATTAAAACGCGCAGCGGGTATCATTAAATAACCTACATCACGTTTTTGATTAATCAGTTGAATAGCAGTGTCTATTTCCTGCGGCAACGCAAATGCGCTGGCAATAAAACCGCCTCGCACCTGGCTGATTAACATGCTGGTTTGCAGGTCGGCTAAAAAAGTCTGTTGGGTGTAAAGCGTATTGCTTAAAATTTCATTAAAGCGCTCACGCGAGAAACGGCCATTGACCTGAAAAGCGGGAATCGCTAATAGAGCGCCCTCCACTTCACCCATAGTGACACGATAACCTTCTTTGAAAGCCGTCTGGGACAGTACCTGCACCATAATTAACTGTGTCAGTGCCTGCTTTTTAAGTTGCGTTTCAGTTTTCTGGTCTAGCACAAAATCAGCACCTAGCTGCATTTGCTGCTGTTGGCGCAAACGCTCATAGGCCGTATTCAGCATCATTTGCGTTATCTGCTTGCCATTCACAGTAGCCACGACGTCCAGTTGATTACCACTGGACGTCAAATAGCTATGAATGCCCCAGAGAGCAAAAGTAGCAATGACTAAAAAAACAATGACACCGGCCAACCAGCCTTGAGAACGATCACGGATAGATTGCAGCATGTGCTAACAGCCCACTAAAAAATTAGAAATGACACATCATTGTGTCAGGTATTTTATGAAGTGACTAGTATAAACGAGTTGGATGAAAATACAATGAAACTAATCAGCATTTTCGCCTCTCCAGCGGGAGAGGCCGACCAGGCGCAGCCTGGGCGGGTGAGGGGAATTAAAAGAGTTCCTTCATTTACAAATAAATTGGGGAATCTGTATTTGTTTTAATACACTGGCGTTCGTTGGATCGCTTTTTGGCAAACTAATTTCAATTTGGGCGATTTTGTAGTCTAGTTTGTTGTTCAACTTGTTTTTCAGACACGCTTTCTTTAGATGGTTGCAGTATAGATTGAGACTGCTTGTCCCACTCTGCTTGTACTAATCGGTATCGTAGAACGTAATCAAGGTCATTATTTACTGTCATGTCTTTCTTCAAATTAGGATTAATATTTCGCACTCGTTGCTGCTTCTTTTGCACTGGTTCCTGGATTTGTTGCACTGCTTCCTGCTTCTCATTTTGATTGTTGTTTTCATTGACCGCATCCAGGTTGAGGTTAACTTCCTCTAATATGCCATCATTTAAAATAAGGCGTGTGATCTTCATCTTATTCTCTGACAAGATATTTGTTAATTCTGTAACCCCGGAATTGGTTATTTTGTTATTGTACAAAGCAAGGTATGTAATCGTCTTATTCTGCGACAAGGCCTGTACTAATTTCATACCCCCTATATCGCCTATTTTGTTTCCACCCAAATCAAGGTTTGTGATCGTCTGATTCTGCAACAAGACCTTTGCAAATTCTGCAGCCCCGGCATCGCTTATATTGTTTCTGCTTATATCAAGGTTTCTGATCGTCTTATTCTGCGCCAAGACCTTTGCTAATTCTATAACATCGGGATCGCCTATTTCGCTATCGCACAAATCAAGGCTTGTTAGTGTAGGGTCATTGTTTTGTAAGCGTTTTAATAAGGCCTCCCATTCAGGACTGTTTACTCTATATTTCATAGCAGGTTTTTTTTCTTTATATTGCATAATATTATCTCCAGAAATTGAGTGCAAAACGCAAAAATAAAAGTATAGCGCTAGCGACAAATGATGACACAGAAAAAATAAAAAAACGCAAAACTTCAGATGCTTTGAGTATACACGAAAACTCAGTGTTTTGGTATTGAGTGAACTTTACATTTAAAGTAATGTTTTATTGGGAAACCTACCATTTTATTACCAGTAGATATATTTGTTTGCAATAATTGAGAAATTTAGATTATACATTTAGGTTTTTCTGGCGAAAAATCCTTAAATCAAACAATTAAACTGGCGGAGTGGACGGGACTAGAATACCATAATAACAACTTTCTACCATCATCAAAGCCAAGCAAAGATAGTGAAAGCCAATAATAATCAACAACTTAGCATAAATGTTTTAAATAGTTATATTTTCTTTGGTTGGCTTTCATTGTCATTAGATGGCTCCGAATATGCCCCGCAAACTGTCGTCTAATTGAAGGTGACTCTAAAGTTTCCTTATTACCATTCATTTTAAGATAACGCGCCGCTCAAACTGTTAGCGTGCCTACATCGCAGGAAAATATCGTATCGTCTTTAGCCGATTCACTGATGAGTTTGGCAACATATTGTGGATGGATAGGTTTTTTGTCCGGTTTACCGATCGCTAACGCATCTAGATCCTTATGGCTTTTTTGATAATGTTGAACCGCTTGTTGCAGATGACTGGTATCTTGATGTTCTTTGTAAAGAAGGCAATAGCGCTTGAATACTGCCTTTCACATCGCCGACCACACTAATTTCTAAGGGTATTCGCTTGCCTAATTGCTCACCGCGAATATCGACTTGAATAATACTGTTAAATGTACTTCAGCACCGGCCGCAAAAGCGGCTGCTTCTTCATGGCGCACATGGATCCAATCTATCATTTTCCTACGATTCAATGAATTGGTAATACCATTTAAGGAGTCTCTCACTACGCCATAAATGCGTTTGATCCCAACAGATTCAAGGGTGTCAATGAGTACATCAGCAAGGGTTATAGTTGGCATAACAACTCCTTTTCAAATTCCAGTGGCTGCTTAAAATACGAATTTGCCTATTACAGGTTATTTTTATGTGCGGATTTTATCTTGCTTCTTTGAAGCTTCATTAGGCATGGGAGAAGATATTACTTTCATCGATATAGCTTGCTCTCCCGAAAATATTTTTCTAATACTTTCTCTTACAAAATATTGGTACTCTTCTTCTTTTCCATGTGCTGTAGCGGTATATACTGCTTTTTTCAGGTGTGCACAATCAAAATGATATCTTAATGACTTAGCCATTTTGCTTAATAAATCGATAAATAAACTATCCCTTCTATCAGCCCAATTTGCTAATTCAGCATCTCCGCCATTTAAACAGTCCAGGTAACATTTCCAGGCATTAATAATTTCTCTTTCATCATAAAATTCAGTATCTATCATATTAAGTGCTCTAACATGCTCAAATGATAATCGCGAGCCACGAGTCGCCATTAAAGTTTTGAAAATATTAAGTTTTCTGCTTCTTTCTTCAGTATATAGCTCTCGCCATTTGTGCGCTTGGATAGCAACTATTGGCCCCAATAATATCGCTAGTATTGTTATAATAGTAAGGATTGTAGTTATAGACATCCTTGGTTATCCTAAAAATAAAGGTTTATCATTCTGATTCAAGCTTATGTGGCATAAGCTTTATTTAATTAGCGATTTATTTTGTGTATCTATTGCGTATTTTCCAGATAAATTTCCCTTGCAATGTTGCTGGCACCATTGTTCAGGATCATGCTGGGCTTGAAAAGATTCCAATAATTTACTCATGATTTCAATATATAAAGTCTCAGATGGCACCAGC
>JBEPVU010000060.1:0-9474 GCA_041690855.1 Gammaproteobacteria bacterium
AACACACGATGAAGCGGGCAGTGGTCAGCATAGCTTTGGCGATGTACATCAGCAGAATACCTTTTTTAAACAGGCGGATGTCATTGGCAATCCCGCCCTGGCCGTGATGCCCCAGCAATTTTTATTAGCATCAACTGCTACACCGTTAAAACCCTATTATCAATCAATGCTGGATGTAGCCATGTGGCGTGGTTTTCCCAATGTGCCAGGCGTGCTGGCCGAAGAAGGTTACGCGATGGTAGCGGATTTATCGCACCATGTGGGTACAGGATTGCTTGATTGGGGCGGGCTTTATCCGCATGAAGGTAAAGTGGCTACTACCAATGATGCGAAAGCGGCCGCGGTTGTGGCGCAACGCGCCAGTGATTTAATTACCTCTTCAATGATAACGGGTCATCTTTATCAATCGCTTTCTAATCACTGTGGTGAACATTGTGAAGCAGCACCTATTCAAGAGAACTCGGATAAAACACAATTTCAGATGATTTATCCTGATGAAGCAAATACCTGCGATTATTTTGGCAAAACCATCCATTACGGTGAAAGCATCGAAAACAAAACTAACGGCGCGTATGCCTGGATACTCTGGCGTTATTACCGTGGTTGTCAGGATGGCGAAGGGAAATTTGTAAAAGAAATTACGTATCAATGAGGCCACTATGAAAAAAACTTTATTTTTAATCTTATTATTAGCCTGTCACGCTGTGTTTGCCGCCGATATTATACCGACCGGCGATAGTAATAATTTTCTGTATTATAAAATCGGCGGCGGCAGTGATTTTGCTTTACCGCCGGTACAGAACACGCAGACGATTAATTTAAGCGCTGATACCGATTTAGGCGCAGGTTATACCTGCGGTGCTTTTAATCCCGCCAAATCCATTGCTAATACGCTCAATGATTTAAAAAACAGTGTGGATAATGTCGAGCAGACTGTTTTAAATAATGCCACTGGCAGTATCGCCGAAATGCCCATGTATTTTCTAGCACAGGCGAGTCCTACCGCTTACGCTTTATTAAATAATATGCTGTTAGGTGCGCATGAGAAAATGGGGATTGCCACTAAATCCTGTGAATTGGTGAAAGAACAGATCTCTCATGGGCAGAATCCCTATCAGGATTGGGCGACTATTTCAGTCGGCAACCAATGGAAAAAACATTTATCACTCACGGCCACAGGGCAGGAAGATATTAATGATGCGAAAAAAGACGTGGATGCGAATGCGGGTAATGAGGGTGTGCCGTGGGTGCAGGGGAGTAAAGATAACAGCGGTTATTCTGCCGGTGGCTTAAATCAGCCGCCGATTCACGCCGTAGCCGATACCGTGAAAGCAGGTTATAACGCCATGTTGCTGCGGGATTTAAATGATAATAGTCCGGCGCCCTCCGGCGGTGATTTAGCAACACAATTTCCAACGCCAGGCGATGCGCAGAATTGGATTACCAATGTGGTGGGCGATCAGACGATTACCACCTGCAACGATAACAGTTGCAAAAGCGCACAGGGTGGTATTTCAGGTCGCGGCTTATTGCCGTGGATAACGACCTGTGGTGATCAGAATAAAAATTATTGTGCCGATACGATTCGTACGAATTTATCGAATTTAATCACCGGCCAGACTACGATTAATAAAGATAATTTAGAAGCTGTTTCTGCCAGTGGTTTAATCCTCAGCCCGCAGGTGATTACAGCGATTCGCGGTATGGATAATACACAACAGGGAATTATCGTTAATAAACTAGCGCAGGAGGTGGCCACTCAGCGTGTGATTGATCGCGCTTTAATTGCACGCAATCTGTTACAAACCGGTAGCCAGGTACCCGTCATTGCTTCGAATAAACCCGCGCAAGTGATTATTAAGCAAGCGATTGCGCATTTAAGCGACAACATCCAATCACTAGCGTTTGAAGCGCAGGTGCGCAAACAGATGATGTCGAATACAGTCGCCAATATTTTAAGTTATCACGCTAACCAGCAAAGTGCTGCGATGCAGGTGCCGAAAGTCATACCCATGCAGCCCCTGATGGAAAACAGCGCACTATCGGCGAAAGGAGAAAGATAAACATGAGTATCGGCGTACAATCTTATCCTGAACTTTATACGATGCTGATCGGCTGGAATTTATACGATGAGCTGTGGCTATTATTAACGAAAACCGGTTTGGCTTTTATACCGTTTATTGGCATTGTACTGCGCAATATCGCGCAGCCTTATCAATCGCAGGAAGCCAAAGATGCCGCAGGTACATCCCTGCGGCGGATGGAAATCGATTTTATTACAACACTGTTAATTATTTTTTTAGGCGTATCGCCTTTTATTCCATTGGATGCCACGAAAGTGTCGTATACGCCTCTGTGTCAAAGCGATGGTGAAAATAATGCTTTTCATCCAGGGGATACTGGCACTACCTGGGACAATGCCTTCAGTGTACCGTCCGGCGATATTCGTGTGCCGCTTTGGTGGTATGCCGTAATGGCGATCAGTGAAGGTTTTGCCTCCAGTGCCAATACGATGGTCGGCTGTATTCCAAATCTACGTAAAATGGTAACCGAAGTAGATATGACTAAAATTACTGATCCGGAATTAAAACAGGAATTGCAACGCTTTGAATTAGAATGTTACATGCCTGCCCGCACACAATATTTAAAAGACGCACAAAACAATGCCAGCGCTATCACAACCATTGATAATGATCGTACACACTATGGCGTGGATGACACAGAATGGTTTGGCTCACATGGTTTTCAGGACACCTATTATCAGAATTTACATGCGACACAACCGGTCAAAGGCTTTAATTATGATCCCAGTGCAGATATTAATGCCGATACCGACAAAGATAATCCACCCCTTTATGGAACACCTGCGTGTAGTAGCTGGTGGAGTGATAATGAAACCGGCTTAAAAACACGTTTAAATGCCGCTTTGCCGCAAAACTTCTGGGATGAATTTAAGAATTACGTGAGTGATGATAAATCGCAGGATGGCGTGATAAAAAAGATTGTTAATAATGCTTCGGCAACGGGTTATCAGTATGCGGATAATCCTGTTAGTAATTCACATGGCGCTAGTATATTAGCAGCAGTGGGCATTTCTTTTGAAGAGTTAACTACGTATCCAAAATTATATGCTGCGGCTGAATCCGCACCTATTATTCAAGCACTTTTGTTATTAATGATTTATACCTTTCTACCTTTTGCTTTGGTTTTTAGTGGTTATAGAGCCAGTAGCTTTATTGCAGGGGCTGTCATCATTTTTTCAATTATTTTCTGGAGCTTTATCTGGCATCTGGTTAGTTATGCAGATGCCTCGCTCATGCAGGCTTTTTATGGCAAAGATAATTTCTTTAAAAATGTTTCACCTAATCAAGCGTTAACTGACATGATTATTGGCACGTTATTAATTATTGCACCACTGTTCTGGTTTGTATTTATGGGTTCAATGGGGATAGCGGTTAGTAATGTGGTTTCAGGTGCATTTAATAAGATGAATGATGTAGGCGGTAATTCGGCGGGTTCTGGTGGAGCAGCGCTAGGAAATGCTGCTAAAACAGCGGCGACTGCGGCCGTTCTATGAAAATTAATTAGTAATGAGCATTATTTTAATAGTTAAAAATCAAAAAAATTTTTCATTTTTCTTATTACGTAATTTTTGTAATTCAGATTCAGATTTTTTTAATTTCTTGATTAATAGAACTGTGGAAAAATTTTTATCAAAAAATAGAGAGAATGTTAAAACAATACATCTACCAATACGGAATAAAATTGTACCAATGGTTTTTAATATTTCTATAAAAGAGGGTTTTTGCAGAAATTTATTATTTTTTAATGAAGGTTCTTTTTCCATATATCTAAATCCATTAAAAGCGGGTGATTATAAAGATGTTAATTCAAATGTTGAAAAAATCATTTATTAAACTGTTATTGGTTTCCATTAGCATGTTAGTGCTAATGATACCATTTTTCTGGTTGCAAATCAGCCATCCACAAAAGCTCCATACAGTGGCAGCTTTTCTCACCCGATTGTCAACCCTTTGGACAGTATTACGCTGGTCATTGATTATCGCTTTTATCGGCGGCTGGCCTCGTTTTATACGGTATTACGCGAAAAAAAACGAGTGGATGTCGGAGAAAACTCAATTCTGGTTAGCGCAGCGCTTTCGCATAAGCGCATGGCTAATTATTTTTGAACTATTGGTTTGTGAAAATATTTTGTTAGTGCTTTTAAAAGCGATTTGAGAATTTCAATTATGATGACGATGCAACGCCCCTTAGAAGGACTTTTACGGCCGCCGCTGGAATGGTATAGCGCATTGGCCGGATTTACTGCGGCAGGTTTACTTTGCGTGGATACAAACAATTTTTTTGTGCCGTCATCCATCGCTTATGCAGGTACGACAGCATTTACATTATTTGCGTTGTTGCGATTTAAACAAGGATTACGCATCTGGCGTTATCAACATAATTTAAAGCGTATGCCGGATTATCGACTTTCTTCCAAGCAATTGCCGGTCAGCAATACACATTTATTTTTAGGGCGAGGGTTTTGCTGGAAAACTATCCATACGCAAAGATTGCGTGATTTAAATTATGCTTATAATGCTAAGTACCGTTTACCTTCGCGCCTGCGTTTGCGTCCTTATCCGCTGATCGGCGGTCGGCCTTATTTGCATGGTGTGGCTGATAAAGAAACCAATATTTTACTTAACATGGCTGACCGTGCTGGCCATATGGTGGTTATCGGCACAACCGGTGTCGGAAAAACACGCTTAGCAGAAATCTTAATCAGCCAGGACATTCAACGCGGGGATGTGGTCATTGTCTTAGATCCTAAAGGTGATGCGGATTTATTAAAACGCATTTATAGCGAAGCGGTATCCGCAGGCCGTGAACATGATTTACGCATCATGCACTTAGGATTTGCAGCAGTTTCTGCGCGTTATAATGCTATCGGCAGTTTTACGAAAATTACTCAAGTGGCGACCCGCGTAACGAATGCTTTACCTTCGACCGGCGAAGCCGCCGCTTTTAAAGAATTTGCCTGGAAATATATTAATTTAGTCACGCGCGTATTAGTTGCTTTAGGCATAAAACCCACTTATCGATTATTAAATTTTTATATTACCAAATTAGAGCAATTATTTATTCGCTATTGTGAAAGTTATATCAGCATACACGATAAAGCGTATGAGCAATGGCTGATCGATTATATTCAAGAAAATACGCGCACAAACAAAGACGGCGAATGGATTACACCTACGCGCAAGCAAGCGATTGTCGCGTATGTCGAACATTATATTGAAAAACGTAATCGAGAAGAGATACAGACATTAGGCAGTGATCTTCTAATCGATTTATATGCCGCTTGCCGCTTGGATCGCACGTATTACGATAAAATTACCGCCTCTGTCGGACCGTTATTAGAAAAACTTACGACTGGTCAAGTGGCAGACCTGCTGTCACCGAATTATACCGATAGTGAAGATACAAGACCGATTATCGATTGGTTGCAAGTCATCCGTCATAAGCAGATTGTTTATGTGGGCATGGATGCGCTGACCGATACCGTGATTAGTTCTACGGTTGGCAACGCTATGTTAAGCGATTTAGTATCAGTGGCCGGTCATCTTTATAACTATGGCCTGGATCATGGTTTTACCGGTTTAACAGCTAATCAAACAGAACTGCCGCGTATTTGTTTACACGCTGATGAATTTAATGAAGTAATTGGTGATGAATTTATTCCTATCTTAAATAAAGCCCGTGGCGCAGGCTTTTATGTGACCGCCTATACCCAAACCTGGTCGGATGTGGAAGCGCGATTAGCTTCTAATGCGAAAGCAGGGCAGGTGGCCGGTAATTTTAATAACCTGATTATGCTGCGTACCAAAGAAGCAAAAACGGTGGATATGCTGATTAAACAATTGCCGCAAGTGCCGGTATTAGAAGTGATTCCTGCTTCTGGGAGTTCTGATACTTCGCGCGGTGAACAAGGCATTTTCTACCGCTCTACGAATGAAGATCGTTTTACTTATAAAGAAGTGCCTCTATTACAACAATCGGATGTATTGGATTTACCGAAAGGACAAGCCTTTTGCCTGTTAGAAGGCGGCAATGTTTATAAAATCCGCATTCCGTTACCCAGGCCGGACAATACCGTGTTACCGGCCACGATAAAAGCATTGATTAACCAAATGCGTAAACGTCAACAAGCAGGAGAATGACCATGGGATTATTTGCCATAAAAAAACGAGATAATCCTTCTATACCGGATGGATTACAGGTGGCATTAGCAGGCCAGGCCGTACTTGCACAGGCCATGCCAGAATTTACGGTGGCGTTAAAAAATTTAATCAGCGTTACCCATGAGGTTTATAGCATTTTATATCAGGATATTTTGTGCCGCTTCGCTGAATTCTGTCAAGCCATCCCAGTAGAGAAAAATGCTAAGCCCTATAGTTTATTAAATCGGCAATTAAATCTAGCATTGGCAGCCTTAAAACTACGCCAGGGAATGCTGCTATCAAAAGAACCGAACACAGATATTGAAATAATTGCCGAACAAGAAGGGAAATGGACATTTGCGGTTTTCTCGACTGCCTTGTTGCATCAACTGCATGAAATACAACAGCAATGGCAAGTGCAGTTATACCACCAGAAAGGCCAATCAAAACGATTATGGCAACCACTCACCGGCAGTTTTTATCAGGCGGATACTTATTTTACGATCGAATGGAAAACTTTCACGGATATTGCGCCTGCTTCGTTGTTAAGTGCATTAATCATTCATTTAATTCCGCAACGAGTAATGCATTGGTTGGCGGAGGATAGCCCATTATTTATCTGCTGGTGGAAAGCGATTACCGATCCACAAGCTGATAATCCCTTGGTAGATATTATTTTAAAGGCTTTAGCGACGATTAAAATCGAGTTGCTTTCTATTCCAAAATTAGTTGCTGTTTCAGAATCGGAAGAAGTAGTAGATATCGATAATACGGACGATGAAACAACTACCCAACCTGTTTTCATTAAATCGATTGCAAAATTAACCAATTGGCTAGCAGCACATTCTCAGCGCACTGATTTAAAGTTTAAACCTCTATTTTTCAGGCTAAAGCAGGGACTGACCGTGCATGAAAAAGCAATCACGCTTTTTTTGCAAGAAGTCTTAAACAATGAATTAACGATCGAACAGTTTATCGATTTGATAAAAGAAGCTTTATTTAAAAAAGATGATCATTACAGGCATACTTTTTGCCCCACTGAATATGCAAATCGTTATGTGTTCCAAGGCATTGTGATTCAAGAAACATATTTGCCAGAAATCTGTTTGAAACAGCCGTTAAGTACGGACTATCAATTTAATATTTCAATATGAGGTGTATTATGACAACAACACTGCCAGTAATTTCCGAAGAAAATAAAGCGACTAAAACGAAAGAACCTTTAGAAAATAAGCCCGCACAACCTAAAACCTATTTGATTGGCAGCTTTCAAACCATGCTGCATACGCGCCTGGCGCAAAATCTTTATAATGGCAGTTGGCGATTTGGCAAAATGGGCTTATTGCAATTTGCTAAAATGACAGCGGTATTATGGAAAGCCCATACAGAAGATGATCCGTATGCGGAATGGTATTTATTAAAAATCTATCAAGCGCTATTGGAAGCTAAAACCATTATGAATCAGCACGAAGCGGCGCTTGAACAACAACTCAATAGTAAAAGAGGCTTTAAAATCCAAATGTTTACCAATCCCACGCCAATGGAAGTCACAGTCAATATTACCTTACCGTTTATTTTCCTGGCGGCGGAGTTATTGGAAGCAATTGATTATGTCGCCAGACAACTTTTTACCCTAACGCGCTTAGGTATTATGGCACATGGCGACTTAAGCTCTACAGTGCTTTATCGAGAAGCACAAAAGATATTTGCACTGGCGCGCGAATGGCAATATACGGGCGTCAACCGTGCGGATATACATTCTAATAACCCTAAAGCCCAACGCGCATTGCGCTTAATTGGTAAAAAAGTACCCGCAGAAGTCGTTAACAAAGAAATAAAATTTGCTTTTTTAACGAAGACACAATTAAAAAATGAACCTGTAGAAGGTTAATACTCGAATTTTTTTTGAGCAGGGTTATCAGTTATAGAAATAGTAGAAATAGTGTGTTTATAAATCACTTGTAGAGGTGAAGGTTTTATTTTCTCATCGAGGTGAGATTTTAAAAAAATAGTATGTTTATCGGAACCTATTAGATAGCCTTGCAATCGAATGCCGCTAATCAAATAGATTGAAACATAATACTTGGCTTCCGCTATAACGGCTAACAGATCATCCTGCCCCATGGACATGACTGATTTTTGAGAAATAGTAATTGAATTATCAGGCATCATAAGCTCCTTTTATCGCATTTGGTATGGGTTTTAAGATTTCAGGAAAGTAGAAAGCACACGGCAGTTACTAACCTGAAAGGTTAGCTAATGTAAAAGAGAAGATGAGCTAAGATCAAGTATTTTATTGCTATAACTCCTTTGAAATTAGTTAAAGACTAGTAAAAACTTGCGGCAAATAATGCTACACTTACGCTTTATTTGATTTGATCACCGCTAAGGAGACCTCAAACGTATGCCTAAGTCAGCCGATAAAACAAAAGGCTCACTAAACAAGCCTGCTAAAACAGTTAAAAAAATAGACAAATCGATTAAAGAGAAAATAACTGACAAGGTACAGAAAGCAATTGAATATCCTCGCAGTTATCGGTTGGATGCTGAACTAATGATGACTTTGATCGCTACGCTTGAACGTATCAACCAACAGGCTCCCCGAAAAATATCCGAAGCCCGCCTGGTTAAAGCGTTGATTTTGCTTTCTAAAGAATTGCCGGACGAACAGTTGCTGAAAGCAGTGAAAGAAGTCTGGTAAGTACTGGACTTCTTATGAAGTTTTATATAAACTTAAATTGTAGTGAGTTTTATATAGAAATTATATCACTATAAAGCGCGTGCCACACCAGTGCGGTCAACACAGGTGCAGCACTAACCCTACCCATCTATCTAGGAGATCGATAAGGCTATGAGTAGTTTACAACAAGTTAATTTACAACCCCAAGAACTTATTGCTTTTAGCAATATTGTCAAACTCAGCTTTGAAGCTTTCGAAGCAGGGGAATACCCACTTTTCTTTGAGCCTTTCTTAACCGCTATCCTCCAAATTGTTCATTTAGGTTCTGCGGCCGTTATTGTGGCGGCGCCCAAAGCCAGCATCAATAAATTTTCTAAGGAAGTAGATAAGCTGGCGAGCTTTTTACGGGATATAAAAATAGTAATTACCGAAAATGCTGGGATTCGGTGGCGCTGATGTAGAAGTTGTACAAAAATGATAATCCCTATAAGAGGGATTATCATTTCATAATATATATTTAAATTTGGCATCCGATTCGTTGTTTTTGGGGTTTCTTCCACAGAACCCGTT
>JBEPVU010000061.1:0-9356 GCA_041690855.1 Gammaproteobacteria bacterium
GAAGAAAATCCAAATTTAACTGCACAAAGAATATGAAATTTTGTCATGTACAGAGTATTTCATTGATAGAAATTTTAGTATCAAAATCTTTTTGAACTGATTTAGGCGCTTGCTGAGGAGCGCTAACAGGCGGGGCTATAGGATGATGCTTGAGAGGAATTGCTACGGCAACAGACATCACCGATGCTAAATCTAGCTTTAATACTTTCGCTTGCTCTCGCAAGCTTTCAAGTAAAAGAGGAGTGTCTTTTATATCTACCTGCACAACAATATATTTATTATCTTCGTAATCTTGATATTTTATCCCTAAACTTTTCAACAACTTCATAAAAACAGCAGCATATTGCTCTGCCATTGATTTTGTGAAACTTATTTTAGTTAATAATTTAGAAATGTCCCCTTGGATAGTGCCTATATTTACGCTAAGGTTATCAACCAAATCAATATTAATATTATTTGCTTTATTTAATGCAGGTAACAATTTTAACAAAATCGCTTTAATAGGATCAGCTAATTCAGTTTGTGAATCTTCTAATGCCTCGCGTCGCTTTTCAGCTTCTTGTTCGATCAACTTACTTTGTTCGATATAATTTTCTTTATGTCCCGCTCGTAGTTCGCTTAAACTTTTCAAATAAACTTCATCGGATAACTCATCTGTAATTCCTTTAAAATGAAAATCATACTCTTCAATCTCTTCACTCTCCTTTTGAGCAAAAGCCTCCATATTTTTAATCGCAAATAATCCACAGTTAACGCTATCTCCCTTAAATCCTTGATCATTTGCTTTTCTTTGTTCACAACTCTCACTAACTTGAAATTCAACCGTGTATCCGTTCTCTTTGAGGGCATCAAAAGCCTCCGTAAAAACTTCTGAAGGTGCATCACCAAAGGAATCTTTATACAAAACAATCAGTCTTTTAGGATCTTCATTATTTTTAGGAATGATCTTAAAAGCAACCCAATGATTATTATTAGCATTAAAAGCCGATACTACTGATTGGTTATTGTTTAAAGCTTGCTGAATATCGCCTTCCTCTTCCCGCAATGATCTCTGCAAACTGCTACTATCATCTGCTGCTAACTGTCTATCACGTTGAACAGATGCAAACACCACCTTGTTATCGTATTTTTTCAATACGTGCATTGCTATAAAATTAATATCGTGAGATTGTAACTGATACTCATCTCCTTTTTGCGTAATATTATCGTCTGTCTGATCTAGCGGGAAATTACCTCTTTTACGAATACGAACACCTAACGTTTTTTTTCTGGTAGTAACCTGGATTTGTTTAGGTAGTATTGTATTTGCAGCATTTGGCTTAGGGGCAGATGTCGCGGATGTTAGATCTATATTCAATTTCTTAGCTTGTTCTTGCAATCTTTCAAGTAAAAGAGGAGTGTCTTTTATATCTACCTGCACAACAATATATTTATTATCTTCGTAATCTTGATATTTTATCCCTAAACTTTTCAACAACTTCATAAAAACAGCAGCATATTGCTCTGCCATTGATTTTGTGAAACTTATTTTAGTTAATAATTTAGAAATGTCCCCTTGGATAGTGCCTATATTTACGCTAAGGTTATCAACCAAATCAATATTAATATTATTTGCTTTATTTAATGCAGGTAACAATTTTAACAAAATCGCTTTAATAGGATCAGCTAATTCAGTTTGTGAATCTTCTAATGCCTCGCGTCGCTTTTCAGCTTCTTGTTCGATCAACTTACTTTGTTCGATATAATTTTCTTTATGTCCCGCTCGTAGTTCGCTTAAACTTTTCAAATAAACTTCATCGGATAACTCATCTGTAATTCCTTTAAAATGAAAATCATACTCTTCAATCTCTTCACTCTCCTTTTGAGCAAAAGCCTCCATATTTTTAATCGCAAATAATCCACAGTTAACGCTATCTCCCTTAAATCCTTGATCATTTGCTTTTCTTTGTTCACAACTCTCACTAACTTGAAATTCAACCGTGTATCCGTTCTCTTTGAGGGCATCAAAAGCCTCCGTAAAAACTTCTGAAGGTGCATCACCAAAGGAATCTTTATACAAAACAATCAGTCTTTTAGGATCTTCATTATTTTTAGGAATGATCTTAAAAGCAACCCAATGATTATTATTAGCATTAAAAGCCGATACTACTGATTGGTTATTGTTTAAAGCTTGCTGAATATCGCCTTCCTCTTCCCGCAATGATCTCTGCAAACTGCTACTATCATCTGCTGCTAACTGTCTATCACGTTGAACAGATGCAAACACCACCTTGTTATCGTATTTTTTCAATACGTGCATTGCTATAAAATTAATATCGTGAGATTGTAACTGATACTCATCTCCTTTTTGCGTAATATTATCGTCTGTCTGATCTAACTGTTCTTCAAAAAATGATAAAGATAATTCCTCATCCTCATCCTCAAAATTGAACAATGACATTGTTGCTTCATCCTGATTATCAACAGTCGCTAGCAATCCTGCAAAAATATCCGCAAACCTCACACGAATAGCACTTAAAAGAGAAGCTTTATCTTCAGTTAAATCATCAAAGAAGTCATTTAATTCAAGCCAATGGATAGCTGCCGAACTAGCTCTCACTACAAAATTGTGCCTGATGATATAGTCATCATTTTCAAATTCCAGCATAAGTTGCTGCTTGAGCATTTCCTTTAGCTCTTCACTATATTTGCTAGTATCTCTGCCCAGTAAAATACCCATTTCACTATAATTGCCTGTGCCTGAGCGCGCACTTGAACCTGAGAATTTGCCGCCATAGGCAGAGCCTGATATTTTTTTTCGTTTTTTCTTGTTGGTTGCTAATATTGGTTCATCTGCATCACTTTTGGTACCACGTCTTAATAAAGGAAAATTTAAAAATCCCTTAATAGAGTCAGGTTTTTTAGATAATGCAGATGCTCCACGTTTTTTAGAGCGACTGCTTTTTTTAACAGGCGCACTTGAGAGTCGCGTTGCTACTGGCTGATATACCGCTTCAACACCATGTTTCTTGATAGCGGTTGGTCGATAAACTTCTTGGTCAGGCTTATGAGGTTTTTGACGCCAGTTACCGGCTTTGTCAAGATAAACAGAGTCACACAAATTAAGAAAAGTTATTTTTTTATTAGTAACGCCATAAGTACATCCTTTAGCAATTAAATCAAGACAGATATAGGAGGTTAAAAAACTTAATCTATCGCGGGAAGATTCTACAGCAAAAGCAAGCGCCAAAAACTCACTGACATACTTAGCAACCGCTTCATTCTTAAAAAGAGCATTATCTTTTCCATGTAAAGCATCTAAAATAGCTTGTGCTAGTCTTTCATTACCTTTATTGCCAAGCTTTTCCACAAGTGTATGACCTGCTCTTCCTAGTGCTGGCCACGAGGGTGCAATATTTTCACTAAAAACCAAGGCTTCTCCCCCTCTACCACTACTATTTATCAACACCTTTTGTCCCGTAGCAGCTATTTCTAAATAACAAGGATACCATTTACCGCTATAGTCCTTATCAGAATTTGTTCTACCAAAACCTGTAAAATTTTTATATGTTTTTAACCAATCTGTAAAATTAGTCATTCTATAAACAGGTAATTTTTTCGACTTTACAGGATCAGTATAATAACTGTCTGGTTCTTTTTTAGGTTCTTTTCTAACTTTGGCTATCTGAGCCTCAATAACTTCATCTAATACCGTTAGAATTTCCAATCCTGAAATTGTCTCTTGTTTAATTCCCGTCATGCCCAGTAGATTTTCATCATTATCGAAATCAAATATGTTGTCTAACTGTTCATCAACATCCATACCATTATTTGCATTGTCAGCAGGATTAAAAAAACTTTTCATATAATCGATTACATTCCCAAGTCCAAAACTGAAAAAATCCTTCCGCCTGCGAACGCACTGAATAACAGGTGAGCCAATTGATAAGTTTGAATCAGATAATAAAGCTGGCAACTTTAAAGCCGCTAAAATACCGCACACATTAGCCTGAGTTTCTAATAAATAATTTACTAAAACATGGCTATTATTTTTTACCATACTTTTTTTAGCGCGCCCGTTTCTTTGCTGCACCACATGAGCCAGTTCGTGACCAAGCAGTATTTGCCCAGTAAAACATTCGGGTTTATAGTATTCAGGTAAAATGAAAATATGAGAACCATAAGTAAAAGCACGCGCTTTCACTAAACGCGGCAAGTTACAAATAAAAATACGAACATTAGAAAAATCAGTGGAAAAAGCAAATTCCATTTTAGCTTTTATATTATCGGGCAGTGGTATTCCTTTAGGCTTTGCCATATGAGGCTCCTTTTACTGTATTGTGAAAGATTAATAGAAGCTAATCTGCGGGCAAAAGTCAATGCCTTAAGCTGTATCATTCTGACACTTACAAGTTTATTAGCATCTGGGGGTTCTAACCGAGACAATGTCATTCGGTTAAGCCTTTAATGCTGATAAATTACGAAAATTTTTCCATTTGCACCTCGGTTTATGAGAGATCCTTGGGTAATGTCGGTTTGGCCTTTTTCGTTGCCTAAGACGCACAATAGAACTTGTCACTTTAGATAGCCAATTTCCTATTAATGCTTCACTGAGGCGTTACTATCCCTAGGCAATAAATTGCCTGAAAACATTAAAATATCCTGATGTATTAATAGGCAAAAGCCTGATAGCTGTACATGATCAAGCGTTATTTTTACTTTTCGCTGATGTATCTATTCTTTTCATTAAATGCGCATGAAACCACCCCCGCAGCCAATAACGTGCCAGCGCAACATCAATCTTATACTGGGCTAAAGAAACGCCTATTATTTTTGCTTTGAGTGACTGCTCACTTTTGTATAAATAATCCTGGCAGAGCGCTTTAGCGATTCTTTCATCCGCTTGCCTTAAAATGCCAATGATGGCTTCTAATTCCTCAGCCGCTGGATTACACGGTAAAGGTTTTTGTCCACGGCCAGGATGAATAACCCCACCGCTATTTAAATGGCGCGATTCTAAAGACTCTTTGGGATAGCCTAAATTTTGACTATTGTTTTGGCTATACCATTTTGCCCAATGATGCAGCCGATGTTCTACGTAGTCATTGATGCCCCATTTTTCAATAAAATAGTGATCTAACGATTTCATAGGAGACTCCGGGTGAGTTGAAAAAGTTCTTGCTGAAGCTGAACAATCTGCCCTTGCACATTTTCTACCGTCCATTGCAAACGCTGTTCATCCTCTAAGGTTCGCCGGTAGTTTCGCGCTCGCTTTGAGTAATGGGCTTTTTGTAAAGTCTTTGCACCACTGGCAAACGCATAAATCCGCTCCAGGCCTGCATGATGCATACGCAATGTCGCCTGTATTTCACGAATACGTTCTTGCGCTAATTCCTTTTGTTCTTTCACAATATGTTTTGCAGAGTGGATAACGCCAAAACGGCGATTGGTTTTTTTAGTCTTCACGGTGATTATCTCCAGTATAAAAAGAAGGGGCCGTTTTACTATCAGAAATCTGTGCATTACTTTTAGGTTCGCAGGCAAGCGCTTTTAGCTGTGAAATATCCATGCGGATACCTGCATAGTGACGCGTCCATTCCATAGGATCACAACCGCTTTGCCATACTTCTAAGGCTTTAACTTTATCGCCTAATAAACGTAATGTTTTAGGAAAATAACCAGAATGTGCAACCTGTTGTTTGATTTGACCGCTTAGTTGCTTGGGATAGTGAGAAGGTTTTCTGTGTAAATAACCGCTATAAATTTTTTCAAACTGCTTGCCAATAAAAACAAGGGATTTTGTATCACTGTGACACAATTCAACCCAGCCACCCAGCTCCATAATTGCTGCGTGAATCACAGGGTCATCGAACACCACTGAATCATAACTGCCTACCATGCGGATGGCTTGCAATACTTTACCCCAGGCTTGCAAGGCTTGTGTTTCACTATTGCCGTGGATAATGCGTAAAACATCGGCTGGCTTAGGCATAAATTGTCCACCATCAGGATGCAATATATGGGCTTTTAAGGCGGTGCGAATCAGCGCCAGTGAATAGGGTTCTAAACAACGCCAATAAATATCCAGTAGCGGTTTAGATAATTTTTTACCGTAAAGCTCAGCTATGCTGGTCATTAATAATACGAACGGTTGTTGGTCAGTGGATGTCATAGGGTTCATTGCTCCTGTCAGGTATGATCAATAACGTTGGCTGTTTCCTGTAGCCATGCTTCGCTGACAGCTTGGTTATAAGCGTATAAATTTGCATTATTGGGCGATGAAGCTGTTTGACTACCTACAGGACAGCGATTCTGTTCTTTGGCTAACCAGCTTGTGATATGTTTTAAAATGCCATTTTTAGTTTTGCGCTTTTTGCTATTGGCTAGATTCCAACCGCGAATATGGCGCAGGGTTTGCAGAATATCGATAGCCGGATATAACGATTGCCATTCTGTTATTTGTGATTGGGTAATGGGAAATTCGCTGTGATCGTTCAATGGGATAGTAATAGCTCCAGTAGGTTCAACAACCGTTGGGCTAACAGTTGCCGTTGCAGCCAGCGCAGCGCTAGTATCCTGTTCTTGTTCCTGATCCTGTTCTTTATCCTGATCCTGTTCCTGTTCCTGGTTAAGAAAGGCTTTTGCAAGGGTTCTTAAAGAGTTTAAAAAGGCTTCGTCTAAATATTTACTGTGTTCAAGTAAAATGTTAACGATGTGTTTATAAACCGTTGAATGCGAAGGAATATAATGAAAAAGCTTGCTAATACTTTTTCCTTGGTTAGGGTTTTCAATAGGGTTCCACTTCAAATAATGGTGGATGACTAACCAGCCTGTTGCTTCATCACGCGACAAAAATTGAATACTAAGGAGTTCTTTAAACCCTTGCTTGACTCTTTCAAAACCCCACTGCAAGTCTTCTGCAATATAGCCTATCGGTAAGCGAAAGCAGCCTAGCATATTGGTATGTGAAGACGTCAGCAGATAGAGCGCTAACAGTTTTCCATCTATGGATAACGATTGAATCGCGGGATTAATCCAAAACCGGCTAAAAACAAGGCCATATTCTCTCATGGGTATTATTCCTTAAATTTCTGTTGATGCACTGACACTCGCTGAAAGCGATTTTCTGTCTATACGTTTTTTATTGGTTTTTATTTTTTAATGGATGACTTAAATTAATTTTTAGTTTTTTAAGTAATTGCGCTTTCTTAGGCGCTAATTCACTGGCCGTCACTTGGCCACCGGTTAAATATTCGAGCGCAAGCGCATACTCATAACCCATGGCAACATTACCATTGAGCCAGGCATTGAGCCGTTGCGCTGAAATTCCCAACACTTTGATTATCGCCTGCCGGGAACCCATTATTTTTATTGCTCGAAGCAATGGATCACTAGAAAGCATGCAAATCCTCTGTGCAAGTTCCTTTAGTTACTCACCAATAGGTTTCGAGAATGTTAACTAAATATTTATAAAAAAATTTTTATAAATTTCACGGTAAATTACTTACTCGTTTTTGAATCAACATTTATATCAATAAAAAAACTAAATTGAATTGTTAGCAATCCGTTGCAACAACGGTATAGGAAGGAAATATAAAATTGTTGCCATGTAATAAATGAATACAGGAGGCTTTTTAAAAACAATGGAATCTATTATCTAAGAATTGGCACAACCTATGGGATCATCTATCATTATAATGAAGTGGGTAAAACTGAAAAAATACTGTGAATTATCAGGAGATACTGTACATGCTGTCCATGCTAAACGCAGAAAGGGAGCATGGTTAGACAACATCCATTGCAAAATTGCACCGGATGGCAATTTATGGATTAATCTTTGTGAGGTCGAAAAATGGGTGGAAAACGGCAATTTAGCGACATTAAATGCCCAGAAGGTGTAGAAATTCGGTGCGGCAGTACCTTGCGAATCATTTTTCGATATCGCGGTGTGCGTTGTCGTGAAAGCTTAAAACTAAAAGCCACAGCAAGTAACATCAAATATGCGGCAAATCTACGGGGTGAAATTCTGAATGCCATTGGGCGCTGTACATTTAACTATGCCACTTACTTTCCAAAATCAAAAAACGCTAAAAAATTTGGATGCCATATTCCTTCTAATATTACTATTGGTAGTATGTTGGAGAAGTATCTTCAATTAGCAGAACGTACTTTAGAACCTAGTACCTATGAAGATTACCGTAACAAAACATGGCGTTATTTAATGCCAATTTTTCAGAATATTCCTATAAGAGAGCTAACTCCAGCGATGCTTCGAGAATGGATTGCAGGTCTTAAATTAACAATAAAAACGATACAAAATGCCCTCACTCCATTACGTGCCATTATTGATACAGCGCTGATTGATGAGATCATTGACAAAAATCCACTGGATCACATTATTGTATCAAAGCTTGTAAGTAAAGAAACCAGTAAAAGTAGCTATGAGGTAGATCCTTTCAATAAAGATGAAATTAAGGCCATTTTAAATACTGCGCAAGGACAAGTAAAAAATTTATTTCAATTTGCTTTTTTTACCGGATTACGCACTTCTGAATTAATTGCACTTGAATGGGGTGATATTGACTGGATCAAAGGACAAGTTTGTGTCAGACGCGCTTATGTAAAAGGCCGTATTAAAACAACGAAGACTAAAG
Source organism: Gammaproteobacteria bacterium (assembly GCA_041690855.1). Lineage (GTDB taxonomy): Bacteria > Pseudomonadota > Gammaproteobacteria > CAIUAS01 > CAIUAS01 > CAIUAS01. Next base: position 8,634 of record JBEPVU010000061.1, read on the forward strand.
CAGGCAGACGTGATGTATTATTGCTACTTCCAGCGCTCGCAGCCCTCAATGCACAAAAGGCTTATACTTTTTTATATGGGCAACGTATTTTCCACTATCCCTTAAAAAATACTCCTTGGAAGGATCCAGGCCAAATCCGTCAGCAAGCTTGGCAATACGTACTACGTCGTGCAGGTGTACGTTACCGCAATCCTTATCAAACCCGACACACTTACGCTTCTATGATGTTATCGAATAACGAAAATATTATGTGGGTCGCCAAACAAATGGGACATGCTACTACCGAAATGGTGATGAGAACTTACGGAAAATGGCTCCCTGATTATTCTGTTGCCGCTGGTTATAAACCTATCCATAACTGGGATAATCACATTCAATTACAAGAAACCAATAGCCCCAATTTGGCCCCACAAACTTCAGAAACCAACTTTTTTAATAAAAACCTCTCAATTAATCAAGAAATTAACTGGCGCTCCCTAGGGGACTCGAACCCCTGTTATCGCCGTGAGAGGGCGGTGTCCTAGGCCACTAGACGAAGAGAGCAATGAAAAAGGGGCAAAAACACTATCAAAATTAGCAAAAAAGAGTGCTATTATACGACCCGGCCATTTAAGATACTACTAGTTTGAGGTTATTCCCTCTGTACATGACAAAATTTCATACCATCCCTGTGTTTAAATTTGGATTCTCTTTAGGAAGCCTAAGCTTGGCTAAGCATTTTTC
>JBEPVU010000062.1:0-9348 GCA_041690855.1 Gammaproteobacteria bacterium
CGATTAATCGCTGGCATTTGGAAAATGACAGGCCAGGCAAAAAGTCCCATCACTGTCATTAAGGTAATAATAGCAATTAAAGAAGGGGAATTTTTAAGATAGTTCCATCCTGCTTTTAATTCCGAGATCACTGAAGATTTTTGTTCTGGCAGCGTTGTGGTCGTTTTTATACGCAGCAACAATAAAAAAGAACAAAAGTATAAGACGGCATTGAATTCATAGGTAAGTTGTTCGCTAAACCAGGTAACGAGCAATCCGCCTAGCGCATAACCAAAAAACATAGAAATACGATTGGTCGCATTTACAATGCTAAAGCCGCTGGCAACGATATTAGGATCTGTAATGATTTCCTGTGCGCTTGCTAGTTGCGCATTGGAATAAATAGCTAAAACAAATCCTTGGGGAATGAGTATGGCCATCATAACCCAAAAATTTGGCCACCCCTTCATTAATAACAATGCCATGATAACGGCCGTTAATAAGGCGCCGATAGCACTAAGACGCAGAATGGTTTTACGCTGATTAAGATCCACCAGCGCACCCAAAAAAGGGCCAAATAACATCGGTAAATTAAAGCCTAAACCAATTAGCCCTTGATAAAACGGTGAATTCCCTTTGATATGGGTCGCAATTAGGCCATAGATCATAACTGACATCCACATGGACAGATAAAAACAGATTTCAGAACTGTATAAAAAACGGAAATCTCGGTAATGAAAAGGCTTAATAAACGGTAATTCTGTTAATTTCATCTGTGGCTCCGGCAGCGCTCCTGCGGCGCATGGTTTACAAAAAGGGTTGACGACTGGCTAACTAAAGCTTGCACAAAAAAAAAGAGGAACTCAAGTGCAATGACTATTTATCCGGCCGTCTGTGCCAAATAATCGGCGCGGCGCTTTTTAATTTCACGTCATATAAAACAGGTTCGTGTGTAATGGTGTCTGTGTTAATACAAAATAAAGTGTAAAGGTTCGTTTTACTGCCTGCTTTTAAGCGGCGGAATAATAATTCGCCATTGGCCGTTTCCACAATACAATCACGATTAATGCAATGGGCAATCGCTTGATCAAACCGTTGTTTGCCGCCAATATAATCGCCCGCCATGTAATGCGGCGCCATACCATCATCCGTCACGCGCAGATCAATCGGATTGTGATTGTGCTGGCGAAACGCTAATAATTCTGTGCGAATAGCGCTTTCGTCGTCTAAATCCAGCAGCATTAAATTGCTTTTATTGGTATTATTTAAGGGATCGCCATCCATCCATTGCGGGCCGATGCCTCCGCCATACAATAACCATTCTTTAGTGACATGAATTTTTGTTTCCGACATGGCGTAGACCACTCGCATGGCGCCTTTAGACGTTAAACCGCCGGCAGAACCTTCTTCCCAGGAGCGTGTGGTGCGGGCGCTGATATCGTAGCGGGTTTCTATCGCCTGCCGGGTTAAACCCGACATTTGCCGTAATTGCCGCAAGCGTTTGCCGCGGGTTTCCGGGGTATTGACAGTGTCTTTAGGAAGCTTAGTTCGCGCCATAAGTTCAGCTCAATAGTTCAAGTATTTACGCATTATTTGCTATTTTTGGCGTTTATGGCAATATATTTTTGTCAAAAAATGACAAAAATATATTGCGTTACGCTGCTTCATATGGTTCAATAATCCTTGTGGAAAGGCTGATGCCCTGTACACCTGCTAACGCTGAGGTTGGCAACAGGTTACCGATTCAGGGTTGCTGCCCCGAATCGGTGGTTAAGAGGAAGTGGTTGCCCCGATTCCTCATAACGATAAAAGTAACATATTTTTTATCGTTTGTGCAGGATGAACCACTGCCTCATTACACAGACAGGAAAAACAACAAGGAAAATCCGGAGATTTTTATGCCACAGCAGAATAAACCCCGTTATCGCTTAATTGCGCAATATAGAGATGATAAAGTAATGATTGAAATGATCGCAGAAGCTTCACTCTTGATTAAATCTGCTCATGAAATTCTTGCGGATCTGAAAATGCTGAGAGGCTTTTTGCCGGAAGATGCGGCGATGATTGGCGTGATTGCTGGCATGACGGCGGCAGAAAAAAACGCAAAACCTTAGTACCCTTGATATATAACCTTGATGTTATTTCACTTCATCAAGGCTATGTTTGCTTTCTTGTTCCAGTGAATACCAAAAATTACATGAAACTTAGTGGCTTTAGCAATGGGATATACATTTTTTTCTATTTTTTTCAGTTGCACAAAACCGTAAGCAGATAGCGTTTTCAAGGTTCTGGATAAATTACTGGATTGACGGCCAGTCATATCTGCTAATTCTCGCAAGGAATGCGGTTTTTTTTCTGTAATAACTTTTAAAAGTGTTTGATTCTCATCGCTTAGAACTTCAGCAAGAGAACGGATAGAAGTAAACCAGATTTTAGGTTCATCCGATTTTGGTTTATAGTCACCCCTGGCTATTGCTAATGTACGTTCTCGAATTTCTTTTTGTGACATAACGCCAATTTTTATCGCTCTTTCGCTCATTTTATATCTCCTCATTCAATGCCAAATTTTTTTAAAGTGTTATCAACTTCTAACCAAAAATCTTTAAGCAATTGATGTGCATCAGTAAACTCATAAGGTATGCCTTCATCTTCGGTATGACGATGGCGATGATCATAAGTACTTTTAAAAGCTTGGTATTTTGCTTTTTTACTTGCTTTAACAGCATGAGCATTATCAAAGCCCATAACACGGGATCCATGCCGATCATGTAGCGTCAGACTGTATCGGATACCATGAGGTCTTTTTTCTGTAGGAGCTGCTAATTTTTGCGCTTCAAATTTTGTCCAATACCCACCAGCCTGTTCTATAATAACACCGTCTAGTTCAAGTAATGTCTCCAGGTCTTCGGTAGGCGCCATAAAATTATCTTAGTTATCACCTGCTGATAATTATAGCAGAGTAAATAGTCCAGTTAAAGTAAAAATAGAAATTCTTGCGGATCTGAAAATGCTGAGAGGCTTTTTGCCGGAAGATGCGGCGATGATTGGCGTGATTGCTGGCATGACGGCGGCAGAAAAAAACTTCAGGTAGATTATTCATAATTTTATGCTATCTTTAGCCTCTTTTAATCATTCTTTACATAAGAAGGTAGGCATTATGGCTTCTTTTCAACACATCAAACTGCCTGCACAAGGCGAAAAAATCACCTTTAATGCAGATTTATCGCTGAATGTGCCGAACCAACCTATTGTCCCTTTTATTGAAGGCGATGGTATTGGCGTGGATATTACTCCCGTGATGTGCAAAGTAGTGGATGCCGCCGTTGAAAAAGCCTATCACGGCCAGCGTAAAATTGCCTGGATGGAAGTGTATGCCGGTGAAAAAGCAACGCATATTTATGATAAAGATACCTGGCTGCCAGAAGAAACTTTAACGGCTGTACGTGATTATGGAGTGTCTATTAAAGGCCCGTTAACCACACCTGTGAGTGGTGGTATTCGTTCATTAAACGTCGCGTTGCGCCAGCAATTGGATTTATATGTCTGCCTGCGCCCCGTGCGCTATTTTAAGGGTGTGCCTAGCCCGGTGCGTGAACCTTGGAAAACCAACATGGTTATTTTTCGTGAAAATTCAGAAGATATTTATGCGGGCATTGAATGGCAGGCCGATAGCGCCGAAGCGCAAAAAATCATTGCGTTTTTGCGCAACGAAATGGGCGTAAAGAAAATTCGTTTTCCAGAACATTGCGGTATTGGCATTAAACCGGTATCTAAAGAAGGCACGCAACGTTTAGTCAGCCGCGCGATTCAATATGCGATTGATAATGATCGCACTTCCGTTACCTTAGTACACAAAGGTAATATTATGAAATTTACTGAAGGTGCTTTTAAAGATTGGGGATATGCGATTGCACGGGAAAAATTCGGCGCACAAGCATTAGACGGCGGCCCCTGGCAGATTTTAAAAAACCCAAATACAGGCAAAGATATTGTAATTAAAGACGTGATTGCCGATGCCTTTTTACAGCAGATTTTATTACGCCCGGAAGATTACAGCGTTATTGCTACCTTGAATTTAAACGGCGATTATATTTCCGATGCATTAGCGGCGCAGGTAGGCGGTATTGGTATTGCGCCCGGCGCTAATTTAGGCGAACAGGTCGCTATGTTTGAAGCCACCCATGGTACGGCGCCGAAATATGCCGGTCAGGATAAAGTCAATCCCGGTTCGTTAATTTTATCGGCTGAAATGATGTTGCGTCATATGGGCTGGCTGGAAGCGGCGGATTTAATTATTAAAAGCATGGAAGGCGCGATTGCCGCTAAGACCGTAACCTATGATTTTGAACGCTTAATGCCAGGGGCAACGCTCGTGAGTTGCTCGGGTTTTGGCGATGCTATGATCAAACATATGTAGAACAAAATTTATACAATTATGGTGAGCAGAGCCTATATTGAAAAGATAGGCTCTTAGCAGCCAACCCCCTTCTTTTCCTCTATCTTACAGCCTACCCGCCTTTAGGTGAAAAAATCTATCCCTCAATTAGACAAATTTCCCAAAATTCGTCTATGGTTAGATTAAAGGAAAACAATTTCTCCAAAACCGGAGTAAGGTAAGGCAGGTGGATCATGTTAAATAAAGAACTGGAAAGCAGCTTAAATCAGGCTTTTAAACAAGCCAGAGAGAAGCATTATGAATATTTGACCGTAGAGCATTTATTGCTCGTGTTACTGGACAATAACGCGGCAGCCACGGTTTTAAAGGCTTGTGGCGCCGATATGAATCGGTTACGCAGCGAATTGAATAATTTTGTGACAGCCACTACGCCTATTCTACCGGCTACGCATGACGATGTGCTGGGGCCTCATGCAGCAAGCCCTACCGATGCACAACCTACCTTAGGGTTTCAACGCGTATTACAACGGGCTATTTTTCAAGTGCAATCCGCTGGCCGCCAGGAAGTGAATGGCGCTAATGTGTTAGCGGCTATTTTTGGTGAATTGGATAGCCAGGCTGTTTATTTTTTGCGCAAAGAGAATGTGACACGTCTGGATGTATTAAATCATATTGCACAGGGTATTTCGCGGATTCATGGGACGGAAAACGAAGAGCAATTCGGGCAATTTGTTGAGGAAGAAGGTGATAATAGCGGCAGTACAGGAACTAGTCCGCTGGAAAATTACACGATTAACCTGAATGCCAAAGCAAAAGCTGGCCGTATTGATCCGCTGATTGGCCGGCACGAAGAATTAAACCGCATGGTGCAGATTTTATGCCGCCGCCGTAAAAATAATCCTTTATTAGTCGGCGAAGCCGGTGTGGGCAAAACTGCTATTGCAGAGGGCCTGGCGCTAGCCATTGTAGCGGGCGATGTGCCGGCATTATTAAATGACAGTGTTATTTATTCGTTAGATTTAGGCAGTTTACTGGCTGGCACAAAATATCGCGGCGATTTTGAAAAACGCTTAAAAGCTTTATTATCACAATTAAAACAAGAACCGAACGCAGTTTTATTTATTGATGAAATTCACACGATTATTGGCGCCGGCGCTGCTTCGGGTGGCGTGATGGATGCTTCTAATTTAATTAAGCCTTTGTTAGCGAACGGCGAATTAAAATGTATTGGTTCTACTACTTATCAGGAATATCGCGGTATTTTTGAGAAAGATAGAGCGTTAGCACGCCGTTTTCAAAAGATTGATGTTACGGAACCTACCGCAGCAGATACGACACAAATTTTATTAGGTTTGCGCAGCCGGTTTGAAAATCATCATGGTGTGAAATATACCGCCGCGGCGTTACGCGCCAGTGCAGAATTAGCAGAACGTTATATTAGCGATCGTTTTCTGCCTGATAAAGCCATTGATATTGTCGACGAAGCCGGCGCTTATCAAGCTTTACAACCGCCCAACAAACGCAAAAAAGTCATTAATGTGGCTGAAATTGAAGCTATTGTCGCTAAAATCGCTCGCATACCTACGCGCACGGTTTCTGCCTCAGACACGGAACGCTTAAAGACCTTAGAAAGCCAGCTAAAAATGCAAGTATTTGGCCAGGAACCAGCCATTACAACGTTGGCGACTTCCATTAAATTAGCGCGTTCAGGCTTACGGGATGCTTCTAAACCGATTGGCTGCTTTGTATTAGCAGGCCCAACAGGTGTGGGTAAAACCGAAGTAACGCGTCAACTGGCGCAATTACTGGGCATTGAATTAATCCGTTTCGATATGTCGGAATATATGGAACATCATACCGTGTCCCGCTTAATCGGCGCGCCGCCAGGTTATGTAGGTTATGACCAGGGCGGTTTATTGACGGAAGCCGTTAATAAACATCCTCATGCTGTATTACTGCTCGATGAAATCGAAAAAGCGCACCAGGATGTATTTAATCTGTTATTACAAGTGATGGATCATGGTACGTTAACCGATACGAATGGCCGCAAAGCCGATTTCCGCCATGTCGTTTTAATTATGACAACCAATGCCGGCGCTGAACAACTCAGCAAACACAGCATTGGCTTTAATGCCTCGGAAAAAATAATCGGCGATAATTCAGAAGCCATCCGGCACTTATTCTCGCCAGAATTTCGTAACCGATTAGATGCCGTTGTGCAATTTAATTATTTAGATAAATCAACCGTTGCGCAGGTGGTGGATAAATTTATCCTGGAATTAGAAGCGCAGCTTGAGCAAAAACATGTTGCCTTACATATTGACGATACGGCCCGCGCCTGGCTGGGTGAGCATGGTTATGATCGCTTAATGGGCGCACGGCCGATGGCGCGGTTGATTCAGGAAAAAATCAAAAAACCGCTGGCCGATGAAATATTATTCGGCCGTCTGGCGCATGGCGGCCAGGTACAACTGACGGCGTTGCAGGATGATTTAAGCCTGGAAATTGTGCGGAAAGACGCGGCAGTTTGCGAATAAACTTAACGGTCACGAAAAACAATGCGGCCTTTACTCAGGTCATAAGGTGTCAACTCGACTTTTACCCGGTCGCCATTAATAATACGAATATAATTCTTACGCATACGGCCAGAAATATGGGCGGTTACAATAGGGCCGGGTTTATCGGCCTTGCCGTCCATAGGATCTAGCTGGACGCGGAACATGGTATTGGGCAGCACTTCTACAATCGTGCCATCCATAATAAGCTGGTCTTCTTTTGCCATATCAACTTCTCAAAGGTATTAACATATTAGATTCGCAAATTTACCATAAATTTGTGTATAATAAAGACTTATCTTAAAATTTTGATTTATTTAGCGTTAAGGCAGGTTTATGGATCTTGAACAGCAGCAGCAAACCCGTTTAAAACAATTAATCGCCCATGGTAAAGAGCAGGGCTTTTTAACCTATGCGGAAATACAGGATTATTTAATCGAGGGGGTAGACCTCGAGCAGGTACAGGTAGAAGAAATTACCACTCTACTTAACGAAATGGGCGTCCAGGTCTATGAAACACCGCCTGATTTACAAACTTTATTGTCCGAAAATCTCGCGGGCGATGGTGCGGGCGATGAAGAAGGCGGCGGTGGCGGTGGTGAAAGCAGCAGTGGGGCGGAGCCTGGAGAAATATTAGCGGCAATAGGCAATGAAATTGGCCGCACCACCGATCCTGTCCGCATGTATATGCGTGAAATGGGAACCGTAGAATTGTTGACCCGTCAGGGCGAAATTGTGCTGGCGAAGCGTATTGAAGAAGGTATTCAGGAAATCCTGGTGGCATTGGCGCAATATCCTGCTGTTATTGCCAGTGTGCTAAACGACTATGCGCGTTATGGGCGGCAGGAAATGCGCTTGAGCGACATTATTAGTGGTTTTACCGATGTCGAAGTTGAAGTGCCGATCGATGAAACAACCGATACCGATATTGAAGCCATAGGTGAAGAGGAAGAAGGCAGTACGGGCAGCGTTTCAGCGGCAGATTTTGCTGATGAAGAAAGCGAAGAAAGCGCAGAAGGCGAAGGCGGCGGTGACGGTGATGGCGAAGCTGAGATCGATACGGGGCCTGATCCTGAATTAGCGCGACAGCGTTTTACGGAGATGCAGGACTATTATAATAAATACCTTGCCGCCGAGAAAAAACATGGCCGTAAACATAAAAACACGTTAAAGAAAACAACTGAATTAGCGGACGTTTTTATTAAATTTAAATTAGTGCCGCGCCAGTTAGATAAATTAAATAAAAAAGTGCGCAACATGCTGGAAGCAGTGCGTGTGCAAGAACGCGCAGTCATGAATTTATGCGTAACTAAAGCCAAAATGCCGCGTAAATTATTTATTTCTTCTTTCCCGAAAAATGAAACGCATTTAGATTGGGTCAACGAACATTTAAAAGGCAAAAAACCTTATGCTGCCGCTTTGCAAGCCCTGGTGCCGCAAATTCAGCGTGCGCAGAAAAAATTACAAGTATTAGAACAAGAAACGAATTTAACCATTGCAGAAATTAAAGAAATCAATCGGCAAATGTCGGTAGGTGAAGCCAAAGCCCGCCGTGCGAAAAAAGAAATGGTAGAAGCCAATTTACGCTTAGTGATTTCCATTGCGAAAAAATACACCAATCGCGGCTTGCAATTTTTAGATTTAATTCAGGAAGGCAATATTGGTTTAATGAAAGCGGTAGATAAATTCGAATATCGCCGCGGTTACAAATTTTCAACCTATGCGACCTGGTGGATACGGCAGGCCATTACACGTTCGATTGCCGATCAAGCGCGTACGATTCGCATTCCGGTGCATATGATTGAAACGATTAACAAATTAAATCGCATTTCCCGCCAGATTTTGCAGGAAACCGGTTTAGAACCTACGCCGGAAGAATTAAGCAAACGCATGTTATTGCCGGAAGATAAAATCCGTAAAATACTGAAAATTGCTAAAGAACCTATCTCTCTGGAAACGCCGATTGGCGACGATGACGATTCTCATTTAGGCGACTTTATTGAAGATGGGGGGACGCTTTCGCCTATCGAGGCGGCGACGGTGGAAGGGCTGCGCGAGTCTGTATTAGAAGTACTAGCTTCACTGACGCCGCGCGAAGCTAAAGTATTGCGTATGCGTTTTGGTATTGATATGAACACCGATCATACGTTGGAAGAGGTTGGCAAGCAGTTTGACGTGACTCGTGAGCGTATCCGTCAGATTGAAGCTAAGGCACTGCGTAAACTGCGCCATCCCAACCGTTCCGAGCCGTTGCGTAGCTTCCTGGATCAAGAGTAATTCTATTTTATCTTTAGGATGGCGGGGGGTGGCTTCCCAGCCCCCGCCATTTAGGATAAAATCGCACTCCCATCTTCGTGGGGCCTATAGCTCAGTTGGTTAGAGCAGAGGACTCATAATCCTTTGGTCCTAGGTTCAAGT